>JAJRVC010000396.1 GCA_024277475.1 Deltaproteobacteria bacterium | reverse complement strand
TGGCAACTTATTAGGAACAGATTCCGTAGTGGCAACCGCCCTCAAGATCGCTCCCAACGGCCTGTGGCTGGGATCGGAACAAGACGCTGTCGGCGGTGGTTGGGATTCCAGTCAGGAGTTTGTCGGCACAATGGATGAGGTATACCTGTATGAGCGCGCTTTATCGGAAAGCGAAATAAAAGCCATTTTGGACATATCACGTACCTGCAATTAATCCGGCATTAAACCCTAAGATTTTGCGCCGAGGCGGATCAACCAGATGCCGGATCAACCGCTGACAGTACTGACCAAATCATAGATGGGAAGCAAAAGGGCGACGATGATGATTAGAAACATCGATCCAGCCACCACCAGTACAAAGGGTTCAATCGACTTTCCGATGGTTGCCACCAGGATGGAAAGTTTGTTGCGATACTCCGCCGCAATAGAATCCAGTTGTTCGGTCAACGTTCCGCTCATTTCTCCGATATTAATCATACGAACAACGTAAGGCGGGAATATACCCGTTCCTTTGAATGATCCGGAAATTCCTTCTCCCTTTTTAAGGCGGCCATGAATGTCGTCCAATTTTTCACGAAAGACTTCATTTTTCATGGATTCTTTTAAAATTTTAGTTGCCTGCAAAATTTCAATACCGGCATTTAAAAGAAGCGAAAAATATTCTGCAATAAAGGCTAAAATAGATGCATTCACAATGGAACCGGCAACCGGGATCTTTAAAATAAGTTGATCCGCAGTCTTTCTGAATCGCTGACTTTTTTTGTGGCTCAAGGCAGTGATTACCGAAAAACCGGTAAGACCGGCTAAGATATATAAAATATTATTTTGAATAAAGGTTGAAATATAGAGCACCCATACCGTTATTTGTGGCAGTTGGACATCCATTTCCATAAAGAGCGCAAGGATTTTGGGAACCACATAATAAAACCAAAAAAGAAACCCGGCACCCATCGCGAAGAAAACGAATGCCGGATAAAGCAGTGCCTGCTTGGTATCACTGATAATTCCCTGGATCCGCTTTAAATGGCCGGAGGCATCTTTCAACAGCTGATCGAGGTTACCGGTCTCCTCACCGATTCGGATCAGGTGATACACGCTTAAAGGAAAAATATTGTGATACTCTTTCGCGGCAGTGGAAAATGTCATGCCCCCCTGAATACGCAGGACAATGTCGTTAACGTTACTTGAAATCTCAGGTTGTTCTGAAGTTGCGGCGATTTCTTCCAATGCGGATGTTAAGGGTATACCGGATCGCATCATGAGGGCAAGGTTACTCATCATTTCCGCCATCATAGGCCTGGAAAGTTTTTTGCGGATTCGTAGTGAAAAAATTTTTGACAAAAAGGTCAGCACAACCCCTAATTTTTTTACATAGATCGTTATACTACCATCTCTTTCCAGATGGGATGTGGCTGACACAACATTATCATAAGGGAGTTTCACAACGCTCGAAAAAACTTCTCCGGATGGCGCTATTAGTTTGTAGCGGAAGTAATTCATATCAGTGGTTCATATTTCCCAGGGTTCTCAAGGCCTCCTCCGAAGTAGTAATACCCTGCTTTACCTTGGTCAGGGTGGTATCAGTCATGTTTACATAGCCGTTTTGCTGAATTTTATCCATTATCAGCCGCAGGTCGGCTTCCTGTTCGATCAGCAATGACAACTCTTTGTGTACCATAAGGATTTCATAAACCAGCGTTCTGCCAAAATAACCGGAACCGCTGCAGACCTCACATCCTGCACCCTTATAAAGGGTGGTAATTGAATCATCATCCAGATAAGCTTTTTCTCTATCAGAAGGTGAATAGGTCGTTTTGCAGGCGTTGCAGATCCTGCGAACAAGACGTTGGTTTACTACCCCGATTAACTAGTCGGCAATCAAAAAAGGTCTCACCCCTAAATCTTTCAGACGTGGAATAACGCCCAGGGCACTATTGGTATGCAGGGTTGACATCACCAGGTGGCCGGTTGTCGCGGCAGTAACGGCGGTGGCGGCCGTCTCGGAATCCCTGATTTCTCCAACCAGGATGATATCGGGATCATGTCGCAGGAAATACCGGATGGCACTGGCGAACGTGTAGCCGGCTTTTTCATTCACCTGGGTTTGGCGCACCAGCGGGATGCAATATTCAATGGGTTCTTCTACCGTAATTAAATTTTTTTCCAGCAAATTTAGTCTCCTGACCCCCGCATACAGGGTAGTCGATTTGCCGGAACCCGTCGGTCCTGTGAGGAGAATGATGCCGTACGGTTCCTTGAAGATTTTTTCCACAATTTCAATATGCTCGGGTAAAAAGCCCAGTTCATCCATTCCCATGACGGCACTTTCTAAAGGTAAAAGCCGCAGCACCATGTTTTCGCCTTCGGGGGAGACGATGGTGGAAGCCCTGAAATCATAGGTATTGTTTAAGATGGTCGCTGTAAATCGTCCATCCTGGGGTAACCTTTGCTCGGCAATGTCCATATCCGCTTTCATCTTCAAGCTGGCTACGAGTCGATAGAGGTTGGCTGGAAACGACGATACGGATGTCATCACGCCATCCACACGAAATGATATATTCAAGGAATTTTTCATCGGCCTGATATGGATGTCGGTAGCGCGCATTTTGACAGCTAGGTGCAAAATGTGTTCGATCAGCTTATCCATACCCCTGGCCATCTCTATATCTTGAGACAGGATTCTGACTTCGCTGTCGATTAATTTTTCAACCGGATTTTCCAAAAAATAATAAAACTTATTGACGGCATTTATAATCTTCGTGCGCTCCGAAATATAAAACTGAGGCTGCAGTCCGGATTGCCTCGTGATTAACTGTGCAATTTTTTCATTGGAAACATTGTGGACAGCAACTTCGATGGATTGATCCGCTTTGCGCAGCGGCAAAAACATATTGTTGATGCAAAGGTTTTTATTAAATAATTTGAGAACGACTTCATCCGGAACGATACCATCTACATCGAAATATTTTGTCCCGCTTTGATCTGCCAGGGTAGTCACGACATCATGTTCGGTTACGAATCCGAGTCGTTCGAACAGCTCGCCCAGTTTTTCTTTGGTGACTTTCTGTTCCTGGAGTGCATACTGAACGTGAGCTTCGGTAATAAGACCTTTTTCTTTCAGCAGTACACCAATGGGTTTTTTTCTCTGCGTATCCGTCATGTGTTCTTGTTCTCCTTGAAATGACATAAAAGGAAAATGGTTTTTTCGTCCGGGTAGCCTGTAATGGGAAGTCGCATTTTTTTCTGGAATTGGATAACCGCTTTCATAAGATATTTGCCGACGATACCATCCAGCCTGCCATGATACAGATTAATTCGCGCCAGCATATCCTGAAGCCAAAATATATTCTGATCGCTGTGCTGATAATAAAATTTATCAAACCTGATTATGGGTTTCCAAAACAGAAAAAAACTGTCTTTACTACCCGGTTTCAACGGATAGGCGAGGGCGCCGAAGTTCTCGCTGATAAAACCAGGCAGATAGTCCAGCTGTATCAACCGGAAACCGGTCTGATAAAACATGGATTCGGCAATCGCCTTTAACCGGTTGGTTTTCAGTGCTTCAGTAAATGATCCGGCAAAGCGATCAAGATTATACTCTTTCAGAAATTGAGCTACCGGTTCATTTGTCTCGTCTTTTTGATCAGCCACTCCGTCATGGGATTGCGGTTTTGCAAGCCGTGGTAGATCAGACGGTGAACCCGGGTCATTTTTCGGGGAAACAGCCTGGGGGTGAGATGTCCGCCGGGTTGGCACGACCTTGGTGGAAGCGTGTTCGTCCAACTTCGGGTTTAATAGCTGCAACGGAAAAGCGAGATAAAAACTTCCCAAAATGAAGAAAACAGGCAACGCAACGGATACAATCCGTAGCAGTGGTTTTTTCCATTTCACAGGTGTTGTCAAACGGATGTCGGCGGACGATTCCTTGATGATTGCGTGATCGATGGACTTGGTATTGCGAGTGAAGGCCGCATAAAGACACCGGTCCATTAAAATGTTAATCTGTCTAAAATTGCCCCGGGTAAGATGATGCACCCTTTTCAGCGCTCGATGGTCAATGGTTACCAATCCCTGGCTGCCTGAAGCATTCAATTTAAACTGAAGGTAGTTATCTAATTCATCCGTGCTCAACGGCGTGACTTTTTTATTAATAATGATACGGCTTTTGAGTTGTCTAAGTTCTTGGGACTCCAGCTTTAACAGCAGCTCGGGTTGACCGATCAATAAAATTTGAACCAGTTTTTGCTGACCTGTCTCAAGATTGGAAATCATCCGAACCAGTTCAAGGCTCCTGGTGCTCAGATTCTGAGCATCATCAATAATAATGGCGCAATTTTTACTTTCCTGATTTTGTTGCAGCAAAAAATTGTTCAACAGTCGCATCTGATCGCTGAAATTTAGACCCTCCGGATGTAGCCCGAAATCCAGGTTAATTTCGTTGAGCAGCTCAACATCCTGGCAAGAGGTATGAAATATCAGAGATGTTTCAACATTTTTTTCTGCCAGGATATGGAGAATTTTTCGACTGATAGTGGTTTTGCCCAGTCCGATATCACCGGTTAAAATCATGAATCCTTTTCGGGCAATTATACCGTGGATGATTTCGATGGTTATCTGCTCGATACTTTCTGAAAAATAGAAATTTTCATCATCCGGTGCGACCGGAAACGGATTCTGATTGAATCCAAAATATTCCAGGTAAGTCTGTTCTTCGGTAAGCAGTGCAGTATTCATAATCGTCCCATCTCATACCCGGACAAGCCGGAAATAACAAATTTCAAGCGCCCTCTGGTCTTAAAATTGGATCAAATAAATTCCCCAAAAGCTCGATAAAGGCCTATTGAAGTTTTCGCACTAAATCTGCAATTAAAAGATTATCCGGATAAATTTTTTCTAATTTCTGCAGCCGGATTCGCGCCATCTGAGGACGATGGCTGTTTATCTCAACAATCGCCATATTAATCCCGGCTTCAAGGTCTTCTGAATCTTTTTCCAATACCCTGGTCAAATAAGACGCCGCTGATTCATGATCATTGTTTTGTAGGCTCCAGTAAGCCCGCAATTTTAAGACATAGCGGTCATTGGAACCTTTGAGGACTGCCAATTGGTCAAGCAGATTTTCGGTGTGAACGGCAGGCCCCTGGCGGATGCTTTTTTTAATTCTTGCAATCAGTCTGATTATCTCGGTGCCGGGCCTCACACGAACCGGAAGCATTTTTTCGCGGGCCGCAGGGTGGCTTTGGTCCCGGCTGGATGCAGACTCCGGTTCAATCTTATCTGAACCCGAAGGCCTGGATTTTTCGGCTTCAGATGAGGATGCTTCTAAATGACGGCTGGAAGGAGATAACCGTTCATCATCTTTATGCGCCGGGTTACTCCCGGATTTAACCGGATTTTTGCTCAGGGCCTCTCCCGTATCTTTGTTTTTTCTCAGAATTCCCTGGCCGATGTGGGTAACTTCTCCATCCAAATTCTGCAAAAGTTCGTGCTGAAAAGAGCTGTTGCGCGGGCGGGGGGCTAAATATCTGGCACGATTGAGATCTTCTTCCTCCGAGGAATTTGGTGACTGTTGCTGTGTTGTCGAATTGTCCATCGAACCGGAGGGTGCAGGGATATCCACAGCCGGATTCCGTTCTGAAGTTTTAACGGCCACCCGCCCGTCAATGGATTCATTTTTTACGGTTTGTGCCTCGCGATCCTGAATTTTCCGGACAATAATTCCGGTTTCGTCCGTTTTTACAACAACTCCCTGTTTTCGATCTTGGAGACTGAAAAGAACAATAGTTCCTATGAAAAAAAAGAACAAAATGCACCCGGTTAAGGCCGAAGATGAAAATAGAAGTTTTTTAAAAGAAACCGTATTGGGGTTCTTTTTAGCATCCCCTTTTTTTGTCTTCTTCTTTTGAGGATGATTTTTAAACTTTTTCAATGCATTGTAGATAACGCTCATATAAGTCGGACACTCAGTATGATGACCAGTTCGCGGGTGGAGTCATAGGTTTTTAAGTCCTTGAACAAATAGCCCAGTACCGGAATGGCGGAAAGAAGGGGCAAGCCCTCGTCAACGGTAAGCTTCTCTTTATCGATGAGCCCACCTAATATCACTACATCTCCGCTGTGAAGTGAAATCGTTGCGCTAATTTCCTTGATTCTGACTCGCGGTAAAGTGATACTCTCACCGTTGCCTAGAGCTACGGGCTCCAGACTGTCTTCTTCCACGTCACTTTTAATAGGATTGATAAGCAGGGAGACCCTGCCATCTTTTTCAATAAACGGAATGACGCCGAGTATCAATCCGTCAAATACTGTCGATACTTCCACATCCGTGGTAAAATCTCTCTCGATTCCCGTT
>JAJRVC010000395.1 GCA_024277475.1 Deltaproteobacteria bacterium | reverse complement strand
GTCCTTTAACCCGCTTGCAATCGGCAGAAACCAGTCAACAATTAAATTCACGCCAACCGTCAGAAATGCTATAGCCCCTGCAGGCCATAGCGGCGTAAGAATGCCGAAGGTGATCGCCCCGGCATTCTCCCTGACCATACCTCCCCAATCCGCCGTAGGCGGCTGGATACCCAGGCCTAAAAAGCTTAGCGCGGCGATGAATAAAAACACGAAACAGAAACGCAGGCCGAATTCCGCAACCAGCGGCGGCATGGCATTGGGCAGGATTTCTTTGCGCATGATCCACCAGATTCTTTCACCGCGAAGCCGGGCCGCTTCAACGAACTCCATTACTGCAATATCCATGGCTACGGCTCGCGACAGGCGATACACCCGCGTGGAGTCAAGCACCGCGATCACCAATATTAAAGCGGGGATAGACGTCCCGACCACAGACAGCGCTATTAATGCAAAAATAAGTGTGGGAAAAGCCATCAAAATATCGATAGCGCGGCTTAAACCCAGTTCAGTCCAGCCCCCGAGAGTTGCCGCAAAAAATCCTAAAACAGAGCCGATAACAAACGAAAGCATTGTTGTGACAAACGCTATCACGATTGTATTGCGGGCGCCGTAAACCAGACGCGTTAACATGTCTCTGCCTAAATGATCGGTTCCAAGATAATTTTCGCTGCTCGAAGGCATCCAGACGTCACCGACAATTTCCGTTTCCCCATAGGGGGCGATAACCGGAGCAAATATGGCTGCAAAGACATTAAGCAATACCATTGCGAGGCCGATGCGAGCGCTCAGCGGGGATTGTCTTAGTAATTTTATAAAAGCCATCTAAGTTATTCTCCTTATCTTGATCTTGGATGCAGCAGCCTGGGGTTGCTGAGAATAGATAGTATATCGGCCAGAAGATTAAGCGAAACATAAACGGCGGCAAAAATAAGGCCGCTGGCTTGAACAACCGGGATGTCACGTTTCGACACGGAGTCCACCAGCAGCTGCCCCAAACCCGGGTAGACAAATACCACTTCAACGATCACCACGCCGACCACCAAATAGGCCAGATTAAGAGCGACCACATTAATAACCGGCGACAGCGCATTGGGGAATGCATGCAGAACGATGACCCGCATGCGCTTTAAACCTTTTAAACGAGCCATCTCGATATACGCGCTGGCCAGAACATTGATGATGGCTGCTCGGGTCTGGCGCATCATGTGAGCTGTGACGATAAACGTAAGCGTTAGACTGGGAAGTATAATTGCATGTATCTTCTCCCAAAACGACATCTGATCGTTTATGTTGGAAATACTGGGAAAGATAATTAACTTGACCGAGAGCAGGGCGATCAGAATATAGGCGATAAAAAATTCCGGAAAGGAGATTGCGCTGAGCGTACTGGTGGAAATGGCATTGTCAAACCAACTGCCGCGGTAAAGCGCTGCCAGAAGCCCAAGCAAAATTGCGAGCGGCACCGATATCACGGCTGCCGTGGATGCCAAAAAAATCGTGTTCGCAAAACGCCAGCCGATCAGTTGGGCAACCGGACGCTTGTTAGCCAGAGAGTTCCCGAGATCTCCCTTCATAAAATCGCCCAGCCAGGCGAAATAGCGAACATGGGGTGGAAGATCCAGTTTCAGCTCCTTGCGAAAGGCCGCCACGGTTTCAGGCGTGGCCTCCTGTCCCAGGATGGCTGTTGCCAGATCACCTGGAAGTGCCTCAATGCCAACGAAAATAAGAAGAGAGATGACGATTATCGTCAGCAATCCCAGTCCAAGGCGTTTTGCTACCATTGTTATTATGTCTTTCATTTTTCCCCCGATTCAATGGTATTTGCAAGACAGGTTCTGGTTTGTCTCTCCACCTGCTTTCCCCTGTGGCAAAGCAGGCGGAGATGTTCGGGATCCAATTATTACTGAGAGGGTATAGATTAAACGAACCACCAGCGCTCAGCCAGTCTAAAGCCGTCAAACTCCCAGTTGGCCGCCGGGTTTTTAAACCCCAGCTTTTTGCTGGCAGCCGAAAGCTGTAAAGCAAAGGCCGGAACGGCGGTCGCACCTTCATCGCGCACGATTCGCTGGCATTCCACGTACATCTCGCGCCGTTTTTTCTGGTCAAGCTCGGCGCGGGCTGCCTTGATGAGTTGGTTGAACTTCGGATGTTTCCATTTAGTGTCATTCCAGTTGGCATCTTCGGTATAAGCAAGCGAGAACATCCAATCCGCCGTCGGACGGCCGCTCCAGTAACACTGCACCCATTCCTTCTTTGTCCAGACGCTTTCCCAGTAACCGTCATCCGGCTCTCGTACGACTTTGATTTTAATACCGGCCTTTTTCGCCGATTCTACGATAAGAACGGAAGCATCTACAGCTCCCGGAAAAGCAGCATCGGCGGCATGCAGCTTGAAGGTGTGATCCAGCATTCCACCTTTTTTCATATGGAATTTGGCCTTATCCGGGTCAAACTTTCTCTGGGGCAATTCAGAAGCAAAGTACTGGTTATTCCGGGGAATCGGGTGATCGTTGCCGACATAGCCGTAACCGCGCAGAATCTGTTTGATCATCTGCTCACGGTCGATGAGGTATTTGAGTCCCAGCCTGACATCATTGTTGTCGTATGGTTTGATGGTGGTCATCATCGGAATAGTGTAATGCCGGGCTCCTTCCAACTTCAAGACCTGGATGTTGGGCACCCTTTCCAGCAGTCTCAGGGTTTTGGGCTCACAGCGGTTCATTACATGGATCTGGCCCGTCTTCAAGGCATTGGTTCGGGCATTGGTGTCGGAAATACCGAGTACCTCCACCTCATCAAAGTAGGGGCGGCCGGACTTAAAGTAGTTTGGATTGCGCGTCCCAAAAAATCTCACGCCGGGTTCCCAGGCTTTCAACACAAAGGGACCGGTACCCATGCCCTTTTCAAATTCCTTTCCTTTTGTTCCTTTGGGCACGACTGGTATATGATAGTCACTGGCAATAAAAGGAAAGTCGGCATTGCCCTCTTCCAGGGTAAATATCACCGTGTACTTACCGTCAGTCTTAATGTCTTTGATCGGTTGCGCAACACCCTTGGCTGCTGATTTGGTGTCCGGTCCGCGGTGAAGATTGAAGGAATAGATAACATCTTCGGCATCCATGGTTTTGCCGTTGTGAAATTCCACGCCCTGGCGCAGCTTGAAGGTCCATTTCGCTGCATCGGATGAGGCCTCCCAGCTTTCGGCCAGTTCGGGAATGGCTTCGCCCTTGTAATCGACTTCAACCAGGTGGCTTCTGAGACATTGATTGACAGTCTGCCCCATGGTGGCCGTCAACGTTCCGGGATCCATAGAATCTGTTGTTGAACCGCCGGCAGCGCCTAATATCACCCGACCGCCTCGTTTGGGTCCGGCAGCCTCGGCTGTTCTACTCAGCAACAGCGGAGACACGGCAGCCATAAGGCCTAAAGCAGACACACGGGAAATAAATGCCCGGCGTGTAATTTTACCTTCGGTTAACATAAGTTCCAATTCTTTTAGTTTCGACATAATTACTTTCTCCTTTCAAAGGCTGGAATCTAAATACCAGATATCCAGTGGGTTGATGTATGCGATCGGGGGGTACATCTCGGTTGATTTTTTTTTAATGCCGCGTTAAAGGAGCCGGAAACGGGATGATGCAAGGTATCCTAGCCTCCGGCATTTAGAGCCAGTGGATTAGAGAGGATGATGAAGTGATGGCTTGATGGTAAATTCAAATCAACAAAAAATCATAACATGGAAAACGTCCGTTAACCCCACCGCCAGCGAAACGATTATTCCAGAATCCATCCACTGAACAAATTTATTATGCCATTTTCAGCAAACACGCAAAAAAATTCATATAGCTGCTTATGGCACATAACCTAACCCAAATGCAAGGAAAAAGTGAAATGGAATCAGCTTATGGATGCCATTCATTTTTTTGATTTATTAATTGATAAGGGTTCGACTTTGGAAAAACAAAAAAAAGCCGGCAAGGAGCAAAATGACACCTATTTAGACCCACTGGTTTTCAGGGCAGAGACCGGATTTTTAAAACTGCACGGCATCAGCGCGGCACACTTGCCACAGACATGGGTGCTTTGCGGAAGGTCGAAAAAAAAGTCCAAAGACCGGCAATTTTCTTTCAGACGATCCCAGCAACGTTTGCGATCAAACCCATCCACCCCGAGCGCCTCCACCGGGCAGGCCTTTATGCATTGTCCGCATGCCTTGCCGGCTTTGCGCAGACAGGCCTCTTCGGTCTGAATCAGGGGATGTTCTCCCAGTTCAACCTCACTGACCAGGCTTCCCAGACGTCCGGTACACCCGACAGGCGTGATCATCATATGATGGACACCGAACCGGCCCAGGTTCACCAGATGCGCCAGATGCTTGTGGGACCAGCGTGCCATCAATCTGACCTCATCAAAGTTGTGGGTGGCCGGTGTCAAACCGGATTTAAATCCCTTTTCCGTCAACAAATCTCCCAGTGCCCGGCTCAGCCGTCCGATGAGATCATTGGTCTGAACATAGGCAACGCCCCAATTTCGGCAGGGATGCTCCCCTTTTCGATTTTCTCTTACCAGTTCTTTTTTAAACGGAATGTAAAATACAATTACGGATTTAGCCGTGGATAGAAGATCCCTGGGGTGAAGGTGATCGTCGGCAGCAATCCGGGGCAATTGATCGAATCTTGAATCGATCGGGGCAGTAGCCAGCAGGGGTGTCTGCCACCACCCGTCGGTTCCCAGCCGGCCGGGTTCCTGTTTGACGAACTGTTCTACGAATTTGCGCAATGCATCAACCGTGACCGAATGACTCATGGGTGAATTCCTCCTCTTTTCAAATCATTTTTGCAGGTCTTTAATTTCACGTCATTTCCTACTTAATGGATACGCTTTATCCCTGCAACCTATTAAAGATAGTTTGGGATTTTAAATTTCGGTTTTTGTTATTTGTATTGATCAACCAACATAATCCTTGACATTCAAAGACATTTTATCAGATATTTTATTGTTAATCTTGGAATGCTTTATCCCATTGTTGCTTTGAGTTTTCTCAATTCACGGTGAAACCCTAGTGGAGGCAAAAATGAATCACGAATCCTTTGCGGGTTGCTTTACGGAATCCTTTTTAGCCCGCAACGTTAAACCTGCGCTTACTTTTATGCGGAATGGTAGTGTCGAGACGCAAATATCTTATCTTGAATTAAATCAGGATATTAACAGGATGGCCAATGTTTTCAAAACCCTGGGGGTTAAAAAAGGAGACCGGATCATACTGTTCATCCAAAAATCCATAATTTTTGTAGTGGCCCACCTGGCATTGCAAAAATTAGGTGCCATTGCCGTACCATTGAATCCGGGCTTTAAAGAATCCGAGATGGGATACCTGTTCCAGGATGCTGATGCAAAAGTGATTTTGTCGGAGCCTGGAAAAGAAACCCTCAGCAAAAAAATTAAGCCTGACGCAACCCATCTGATCATTGATACCCGAAAGCCTTATAACGATATCGACATTTTCAGCAAAGCTTCCGAAGATTTCATACCGGCAGAAATTCATTCAAATGATGCCGGGCTGATTATCTACACCTCAGGAACCACCGGCAAACCCAAGGGAGCGATTCTCACCCACAAAAATCTGATCCATGATGCCCGCAATATCATCAATATCTGGGAAATCAGTGAATCGGACGTACTTTGCCATGCACTTCCTTTTTTTCACGTGCATGGCCTGTGTTTCGCCCTGCACACATCATTGCTGGCCGGCGCTCATGTGCTCCTGCTCGACCAATTCTCCCCCCCAGGAATCATAGAAACGTTAAGTAAAAAAAATGCGCCCTGCGCTTGTACGGTGTTTATGGCAGTACCAGCCATGTACGCCAAACTGATGGAATATTTAGGAGATAAAAGGCCGGACTTTGGACACATGCGTTTGTGGACCTCCGGATCGGCCCCGCTGCCGTCCAAAGACTTTGAGCGCATCCATCAAATATTCGGCAAAGAACCGGTAGAAAGAGAAGGCATGTCCGAAACCGGCATGAATTTTTCAAATCCGTTGCACGGCAAAAGAAAGCCTGGATCCATCGGCTTGCCCCTGCCGGCGTTGGGGGTGCGGCTTGTCAACCCCGATACCGGGCTGGATGTAGCGCCCGGTCAAACCGGTGAAATCCGGCTCAAAGGGCCGGCAGTCTCTCCGGGATACTGGCGCAAGCCGGAAGAAACCGAAAAGGCTTTCGAACAGGGCTGGTTTAAAACCGGTGATCTGGGCCACATCGATGAGGACGGGTACTATTACCTTACCGATCGAATCAAACACATTATCATCTCCGGTGGTGAAAACATATCTCCCAAAGAAGTGGAAATGATTATCAACCAGGTTGAGGGTGTGCTTGAATCTTCGGTGGTCGGCCTTGCCGATGAAAAATGGGGAGAGAAGGTCGTTGCCGCCGTGGTCAAAGTGCCTGGGACCCGTGTAACCGCCGACAAGGTTCACGCACATTGTAAAAAACACCTCCACAACTGGAAGTGCCCCAAAGAGATTGCTTTTGTAGAAGCACTGCCCCGAAATACGATGGGGAAGGTGTTAAAAGAAGAAGTTAAAGAATTCTTTTGATTTAACATAAAAAATACCTGCTTGAAGGTCACTGCACCACTCGGTCGACATCGGGTGAGCCTTCAAAGACGGTTGCACAGCAGAACCGGCCGTCCGCAACCGACAAATGGAGGCCCGAATTCATATCGAGCAACTCGTAGTTTTATTGCCTGGTTACAAGATTGATAGAAATTCAATTCGATGGCCGGTTAAGGCTACAGATTGACTTAAGTCAATGTAAATGGCTTCTAAATGGGGCATTTTTATGATAAGAACCGGGACCACCGCTTCAGAGGTTCAAGGTTCCATTTTCGTTCCTGGACCGCATCTGATGGAGTTCACTCGGGAAAATTTTAATATTTATCGAACCATGAACTTTTTTAAAAAACGAAATAATGGAAAAACTGCCTGGAAATTGTTTCCCGGGCCCGGTACGTTTGCCCATGGGGTTCACCCTCCCCAGCGCAAGGAATTGGCCGCCGATGCTCCTATTGAAATTATTCCAACGCCCGAAAAGGTGATACTGCCTTTGCTGCAACATATCGGCGGGCCTTGTACCCCCATAGTCAAACCAAAACAGTATGTGACTTTCGGAGAAATGATCGGCAAGGGTGAGGCCTTTATTTCCGCTTCTTTGCATGCCCCGCTGGCCGGGATTGTTCAAAAAATGGCAGTAACCACCCTGGCAAATGGACGTCACATGCAGGCCATCGTCATCCGTGGCGAGGGCGAACAGCTTTCCGGACAGGCTCTGTGGGACGAGTTGTTTGGCGGAAAGTGGCCTCAGAAATCTTACCAGACAATGGAGCCGGTAAAAATCGCGGCCGCCATAAACGATTCCGGTATCGTCGGGTTGGGAGGTGCCGCATTTCCCACCCACGTGAAGATCATGCCCAGCGATAAAAAACCGATCCATACACTGGTGGTTAACGGATGTGAATGTGAACCCTACCTGACAACAGATTACCGTCTAATGGTAGAAGCCCCTGATGCCGTCGTGGCCGGTGCCCTGCTGGCGGCCCGTGCCGTAGGTGCTCAGAAAGCATATATCGGAATCGAGAACAATAAGCAGGAAGCCGTGGCTTCGCTTCGCCGATCTGCTGCCGGTGCCGGTATTAAAATCGCCGTGCTCAAGACCAAGTACCCACAAGGCAGTGAAAAGCACCTGATCAAGGCCGTACTCAACCGGGAGGTTCCTCTGGGGGGGCTTCCTTCTGATATCGGTGTGGCCATGACCAATGTGGCCACGGTTACATCCGTGGCCCGGGGGGTTATGCGCAGCATTCCCCTGACCCATCGGGTCATCAGCGTCACTGGCGGGGGAATTGTCCAGCCTAAAAACCTGCTGGTTCCCATCGGGACTCCCATGGGTGTCTTGATCGACTACTGCGGAGGGCTGCACAAGACGGCCGGTCGGATCATCGCCGGGGGCCCTATGATGGGATTTGCTTTTACCGATCCGAACACACCGGTTACCAAAGGAACCAGCGGCATTACCGTACTGACCCACGAAGAGATCCGCAGGGTAGACAAAACCGTGTGTATTCGGTGCGGCCGGTGTGTGGATGTATGTCCCATGAAAATCGTGCCGACCAAAGTGGCGATGGCTTCCCGCTTCAAGGATCTCAACCTGGCGCGACAATACAACATAATGGCCTGTTTCGAGTGCGGTTCATGTGCCTATGTGTGTCCGGCCGGGCTGCCCCTGGTACAGCAGATCCGAACTGGAAAGGCTTTGATTGCAGCAAAAGGGCAGAGGTAAAATATAAATTGAGACTAGAAACAAACGGTATCCATTCCACTCCCGCAATCCATGTTGCCCCGTCTCCCCATATATTCAGCATGGGGATGACGACCCGCAACATGATGCGTGATGTACTGATTGCGTTTACACCGGTGGTTTTCGCGGCGGTTTATTATTTTCGATGGTTCGCGATCAAGCAGCTGCTGATCTGTGTGGCGGCTTCTTTGGTTGCTGAAACAATATTTACCCGCATGAGAGCGCGGCCCCTGTGCCTGGGAGATCTGTCGGCCGTTGTTACAGGTACTATCCTGGGGCTGTCGCTGCCGGCCACCGCACCCTGGTATGTTGGGTCTATCGGTGCCGTCGTGGCCATGGGCATCGGTAAGATGGTTTTCGGTGGCCTCGGGATGAACCTTTTTAATCCGGCCATGGTAGGCCGGGCCTTTGTTATGATCGCGTTCGCAGGAAGTATGGCTGCTTCCGGTTATATAAATTCAGGCAGCGGGGTGGATATCCTCTCCCAGGCCACCCCTTTGACCGCATACAAACAGACCGGCGCAATCGCGCCAATAAATTTATTGTTCTGGGGTCACACAAACGGATCACTGGGCGAAACCAGTGCGCTGGCATGCCTTCTGGGGGGCCTTTATCTATGTTTTCGGCGCGTGGCATCATGGGAGATCCCGGCCGGTATTCTGACCAGCACGGTTATCATCGGCGGGCTTGTCAACCTGGCGGATCTTCATAACCCATGGACAGTGCTGCATCACCTGTTGGGGGGTGCCCTGCTCTTCGGGGCCTTTTTTATTGCCACCGACCCGGTTACAAGCCCGCTCACGGCCAAGGGCAAATGGATTTTTGGTGTCGGCACAGGAACGCTGGTTATGCTGCTGCGTCTTTTGAGCGGATATCCGGAAGGTGTCATGTTTGCGGTGTTGCTGATGAACGCCGTAACTCCGCTGATCAACCGGTGGACCATTCCCCGTCCATTCGGAGGTGTCTAATTGGAACGAGTCCTCAAGAAAGGATCGACTGGAACTTTCGGCCGGTTTCAAAACAGCAATTTTGCCCAGGCATGGCTGATTTTGGTGCTGGCGCTTATTTTTGGAGTTGCCCTGGCCGCTGTTCAAGTCAATCTCAGCGGGATCATCGCGGCCAACAAATTAAATGAGACCCTTGAGCAGGTTCCCGAGCTGGTATGGGGCGCAGCAACAGCCGGAGAAATGGCGAACCGAAACTCATCATTGGATATCACCCCCGGCACGATTACGATCAAAAAGGATGGTAAGACCGTCTACTACAATCTATTCCGCGTGACCCATGAGGGCAAACTGGCCGGTTGGGTGATCAAGGCCGGCGGTCAGGGTTATGCTGATAAAATCGAGTTAATCATCGGCCTCGATCCCAGCGCAGATACCATCACGGGGCTTTTTATCCTGCAGCAGAAAGAGACCCCGGGGCTGGGAAATAAAATAAGCTCTCCTCAATGGCGTAATCAATTTATACGAAAAAAGACCAGTACGCCGCTGGTAGTTATAAAGGACAAAAGCCGGGCACCCAACACGATAGATGCCATTACCGGTGCCACCATCTCATCCCGCAGCGTTACCCGAATCGTAAACCGCACCGTCAATGATGTAAAAGGACGGCTGACTCCGGCAACGATCCGGTTTTCTGAAAGGCGACTGTAAATGACAGACCTACCGACTCCATTTGAGCGATTTATTCAAGGCATCCTGCCTGAGAATCCCGTCTATCGTCAACTTCTTGGACTTTGCCCGACTCTGGCGGTAACCAACGGCCTGAAACCCGCTTTGACGATGGCAGCCGCCGTGGGGGTTGTTCTTTTAAGTGCCAACATCATCATCAGCCTCATTCGCAATTTGCTCAAACCGCATTTGCGGATCGTCGTTTTTACGCTGACGATTGCAACCTTTGTGACGATTGTCGACCGTCTGCTGGCCGCTTACATGTACCAGATGAGCAAAGCCCTGGGGCCTTACATCCCCTTGATTATCGTCAATTGCATTATCATCTGCCGGTGTGAAGTGTGTGCCTCCCGGCAAAATGTTCTGGCCGCATCTGCAGATGCCGTAGGTCAGGCCATCGGGTTTGGTCTGGCACTGACCAGTATTGCAGTCATCCGTGAGATTCTGGGCACCGGGATGATTGCAGGCATCCAAATGATGCCGACTGCCTGGCCCTCGTGGGTGATCATGGTTTTGCCGCCCGGCGCCTTTTTGACCTTTGGCCTGCTGTTGGCAATGGTCAACTGGATCGATTCCTTCCGTTCGGATAAAAAGATGTGAGAGGGATAACCTGTGGATTATATATTTGATATTTTTCTGATTTCCATCAGCGCTGCGTTGATTAACAATTTCGTGCTGTATTATTTTGTCGGCATTTGTCCTTTCATCGGCGTCTCACGGCGGGTGGACATGGCCCTGGGAATGGGAAGCGCGGTCACGTTTGTGATGACCATTGCCGTTTTTTTAAGCTGGACGATTACCACGCTTGTTTTGATGCCGGGGGCACCCATATCCCGCTGGTTAGCAGGATATTTCATGTCGGCCGAGAAGGCCGCCGGCATCGACCTGACAATTTTAACCTACATTGTTTATATTTTTTCAATTGCATCTTCAGTTCAGTTTGTAGAAATGTATGTGCGCAAATTTTATCCGCCGCTGTACAAATCATTCGGTGTTTTTCTGCCGCTGATAACGACGAACTGTGCCATCCTGTTTGCATGCTTGACCGTTATGGGCAACATTGTCGGCGTCGAAAATCCGAGCGAAGCCTGGGATCTGGGACGTTCCCTGGCCCTGGGGTTTTTCGGCGGTGTCGGCTTTACCATCGCCATCGTTATCATGGCAGGCATCCGGGAAGAGCTGGACATGTGTGATATTCCCGCACCCTTTAAAGGGGCTGCCATCACCCTGATTGTCGGGGGAATTCTGGCCATGGCATTCATGGGATTTAATGGTGTTGACAGCGGTCTCAAAACCGTCCTGGCCGGCACTCCCTGAAAACAGGAAGCAAGAGCGATAAATCACAAATATCAACAACCCAATATTTGTAAATTGAGATTTCTCCCAAGTACCATCCACCCGAATTCTAAGCCTGACAGCTATGGGGGGGGGGGGGGAAGTCCGAATGGAACGGTAGAAATAATGGAGGATAAATGACCTGGGTAACCATCGGCCTTTCGGCCGGGACCATGCTGGCAATGGCAGTCGTGCTGACTTCTATTCTCGGATGGGCTAATAAAAAATTTCATGTGACTGTGGACGAACGGGCACTGACTATCATAAATGTTCTGCCTGGGGCCAACTGCGGTGGGTGCGGTTACGTAGGCTGTGGTGAATATGCCGAAGCCGTTGCCATGGAAAGTGAGGAGGTGAACAAATGTACAGTCGGCGGGCAGAGCTGCGCGCTGGCCGTGGCTGCCATCATGGGGGTGGAGGTCGGAGAAACAATGCCTTACCGGCCCATCGTGCACTGCGGTGCCCACCACGATGACCGGCTGGGAAGAAATGAATACCGCGGAGAAATGCGATGTTCCGCCGCCAACCTGGTAACCGGGGTTCAGGGCTGTACCTATGGATGCCTGGGATTTGGGGATTGCGCCCAGGCCTGCATGTTTGACGCCCTGCATGTCGTCGACGGTCTGGCCACTGTGGATTATGAAAAATGTGTGGGCTGCGGGGCCTGCGCCAAGGTGTGTCCCCGTAACATCATCACCATCACCCCTTTTAAATCAAAACAGATGCTGGCTGTGACATGCTCGAACAAAGACAAGGGCAAGGATGTCATTGCAGTCTGCAATGTGGGCTGCATCGGTTGTGGTGCCTGCGCCAGGACCTCAAATCTCTTCACCCTAAAAGACAACCTGTCTACCATCGACTATGATGCTTACTCACCGACATGCTCTCTCGAGGTACTGGATGCCTGCAAAAAATGTAAACGCCAAAGACTCGTTTTTGTGGGAGAACCGACAATAGATGATCTGGATAAAGCCGCGGATTTGGAAACTCCTGCCCTGGTCGAACCGGATTTTAAAACGACGGTTGACGATACGGAGTGGCGGGGGTAGATTAGGGATAGCCCTGTGCGGTAGATATGTAACCTGAACTTTAGCCGCTTTAGTCACTTTAGACCACTTCACACTGCTTGAATTTTAAAATTTATTGACATACAATGTCGTAGATCCGCCTTGGAGGGCAAATATCTCAAAACTTAAGAAACTGATGGCACGGAGGTCTCTTGAAAACCACTATTCGGAGAAAAATACTTCTGGCTTTTGACGGATCCGAGCAGTCCCTGGAAGCGGTCCGCTATATCAGCACACTATTCCCCCCCGACGAGACCGATATTGTACTTTTTAGTGTGGGAACCGGTTTCCCGGAAGTATTCTGGGACATGAGCAACAATCCGCTTTACCGCTCAGAAAAGACCAAGGTCATGGGATGGCTGGCGGATCATCAACTGGCGATTGGAGAATTCAAGGAAAAAGCAATTAAGATCCTGTCCGATGCCGGTTTTCTTGAAAAGGCGGTTTACGTAAAAACCCAGACAAAAAGAGCCGGGGTTTTAAAAGACATTATTCAGGAATCATACCAGAATTACAGTGCCATTGTTGTGGGCCGTACCGGTGTCAGCCGGTTAAAGGACCTGATCCTGGGCAGTATGGCACCTAAACTGGCAGATAAAATCAAGCATATTCCCACCATAATCGTCGGAGGTAAGCCGCTATCCCGCAAAATTCTGATCGCCCTGGATGAATCCATCGAAGCAATGCGTGGTGTGAGTAGTGCCGGCGCCCTGGCCGGTCACGGTGACCAGGAAATTACCATTTGTCACTGCCTCAAATTACCGGCTCTGTCCCGTATTACCAAGGGACGGCCGGATACCACCGAAGGCGCGCAGGACTGGCGGGAGTACAACGAAAACAGGTTTAAGCCTTACATGGACGAAGCGACCCAGCGCCTAGTGGATGCGGGAATCAATGCCGATCGAATATCCCGCGACTTTATAGTCGTTCAAGGCAATGCTATCCAGAAAATTGTTGAAACCGCTTTTACCGGCAATTTCGGCACCATTGTAGTGGGTCGCAGAGAGGTAATCAGTTTTACCCAGGAGTATTTCCGGGGCCGTTTCAGTGAAAGAATCATTAAAACACTCGACAATATGGCTGTCTGGGTGGTGAGCTAACGGCAAATCAGAGTTGGGCGTGATGAAGCCTTCTCGGAGCATCGGTGCTTATGTTTATCCTCCGCCTTTCCATTTCAACCGGTAAACGGCATCTGCGGTTCGCACCTCTTTTCCCTGTATCATTTCTTTTATTGCCGGGGTAATCCGGGTATAAATTTTATATAACCCATCCATCAGTTCGATGTCGGTGATTTCTTCCCAATAATTTTTATGGAAATATTTGGCTTCGTAGCATGGCATTTTGTACATCGTATCTTCCCCGTTCTACGTAAACACCGTCAGAATTAACGATATCTCAATTTAGGCTCTTATATCTGATGTTCTGCATTTTTATGTTAAAAAAAGCAAAATACAGTCACAATAGCCAAAATTAAAATAACAAACAAATCACAATGACCAATCTGCCGGCGGCGGACTCATCAAGCGGACTCATTATTGGCTTTTGATTTTATTCGAAATTTTGATATTGTAATTTGTTATTTCCGGTTATCCGGGTTAGGCTACAAAGATTACAATTGAATTGAATATCAAACGGACATGTCAATAACATTTATATCGGCAATGTAGGTATCAACTTTAATTATCTGAATTTTGTCCGCGGTTCAGCAATCGCAAAGTATGGCCTATACAATTAATTTTATTAATATTTTTTAATGAATTAAGGATATCTACTCACCTCGTGGAAAAACAACATGAGATCAGCCGGATTGTTTTCCTCCACTCACCTGAAGGAATTTTGTATGAATGAGATTGAACAGTACCGATATTTTATTAAAGACACTATCCGTAAATCCATCGACTTTCGTAATACCGACCAGCATAAAGGCACTCCGGTACCCCCGATAGAGAAACCTTATGATTCGAATGCTCCCCGCATTCAGCTGCCGGCACCAGACCGATGGACCCAAAATATTGAAAACAGAGATCTTATCTCTGCGATGTCCAACAGAAAAAGCCGGCGCAAATTTACCTCTAAGGGGCTGTGTATTGACGAACTTGCCTTTTTGTTATGGGCTACCCAGGGAATCAGGCAGCCGGCAAGCGGGAACTTCGCCTATCGAACGGTCCCGTCGGCTGGTGCACGTCATAGTTTCGAAACCTACCTGTTCGTGATGAGGGTAGAGGATATCCAGCAGGGGCTTTATCGTTATCTACCCGTTTCAAACGAACTTTTGTTCGTTTGTGAAGTGGAGAACATGGAGATGAGACTTTCTCGTGCCTGCCTCGGGCAGAGTTTCGTCGCCGGGGGAGCGGTGACATTTATCTGGACAACCCTGCCGTATCGCATGGAATGGCGTTACTCCCTTGCGGCGCATCGGGTTATCCTGATAGATGCCGGGCATGTCTGTCAAAATCTCTACCTTGCGTGTGAAGCCATACAGGCCGGTACCTGTGCCGTGGCGGCCTACGATCAGGAGCAACTGGACAAATTGTTGGATGTTGATGGAACAGACGAGTTTTCAGTATATCTGGCCCCTGTAGGGAAAGTAGATACCCGGGTCGTCCGGGGGCCCGTCGAAGATCCCGCTCCGCGGGGGCACTGATTTTGCCAAATAATGGCCAATTTGGCTGCAAATTTTGGATTAGGCCTGACAAAGCTGATGCTTTTTTCGTAAATACGCATCCCAAATGCAGTCCAGGGACGAGAATGCAACCTTGAACCCCTGAACCTTTGAACCCGTGAACGCCTGCAGAGGAGAAACTCATGACACCCAACCAGCGTCACCTGTTTGATCTGCCGGATGATATTGCATATTTGAACATCGCCTACACTGCTCCCTTGCTCCGTGCTGCCGCCAACGCAGGCCGGAATGTAATTCGAACCAAAGAAAATCCATGGACAATTGCATCGAATGATTTTTTCAGCCTTGCGAAAGGCATTATAGAATGAGTTCAATCCGATCCGCTTTGCGGTAGCCCCGGGGAAGTTTTTTGCCGCGACGTCCGCGCTCACCGATAAAATCAGAAATGATGCCGGGTGTGAAGCGAACGGATTGTTTGCCGGCGTGAATCTTGATTGATGCACCTTCCGGTATAATTTCCAACAATTTTACAACCTCCTCGCGTTTTTTGACCCTTGCGGGCGGGATTTGAATGATCTTGTTGCCCTTACCCCTGGGAAGCTCCGGCAGTACCTTGACGGGGATAACCAGCATGTACCCTTCCGTTGTAATTGCAACCAAATAGTCGGTTTCGTAGTTGTTGACATAAATGGGGGGCAAGGGCTCGGAATCTGCGGGCACTGTGAGCATGGCTTTGCCCCGGGTGTTTTTCGTTACCATATTAGCAATATTCGTAATAAAACCGTAACCCGCATCACTGGCAAGCAACAGCTTTTGATGCGGCAAACCCATGACAACAGATAAAAACCTGGCCCCGTTCGAGGGCGTCAGTTTACCGGTCAGTGGTTCTCCCTGCCCCCGTGCGGAAGCCAATGTGTGGGCCGGCAACGAATAGGACCTTCCCCCGGAATCAAAAAAGATTGCCGGGTGAGTGGTTTTTCCGCGGGCGGCACTTAAAAATTCATCACCTGCCTTATAGTTCAGATTGATGGGATCCACTTCGTGTCCCCTGGCCGCACGCACCCATCCACCGGCGGACAGCACTACGGTCACCGGCTCGACAGCCGTAAGCTCGACTTCCCTAATCGCCTGGGCTTCCCGGCGTTCGACAATCAGGGTTCTGCGCTCGTCGCCATATTTTTGCGCATCTTCTTTGAGCTCGGTTTTCATCAGCGTTTTCAGGCGCTGACTTGATGCCAGCGTTTTTTCGATCCAGTCTCTTTCTTTTTCCAGGTCCTGTTTTTCATTTTTGATTTTGATCTCTTCAAGTTTCGCAAGCTGACGAAGCCGTATCTGCAAAACCGCCTCGGCCTGTACATCAGTCAGCCCGAATTTTTTCATTAAAATCGGTTTAGGCTCGTCATTTTCACGAATTATCCGTATAACCTCGTCAAGATTAAGGTAGGCGATCAACAGCCCATCGAGTATAAGCAGACGTTCTTTGATTTTGTTTAAGCGAAATTCCAGCCGGCGAATCACTGTTTGTCTGCGAAATTTAAGCCATTGTTTTAGTATCTGCAAAAGCCCAAGTGTCTGCGGCTTGCGATTCAACCCGATGACGGTCATGTTAACTTTAATGCTTTTTTCAAGATCGGTAGTTGCAAACAGATGACTGATAAGGGCATCTTTGTCCACGCGGTTGGAGCGTGCCATGATCATAAGGCGCGTCGGTTCCTCCTGGTCCGATACGTCGCGAATATCGGAAACCATAGAAAGTTTTTTTTCTCTCATCTGCAAGGCGACCTGCTCGATCACCCTGGCGGGTGAAACCTGATAGGGAAGAGAAGTGATAATGATATCCCCATTTTCATATTCATAGGTTGCCCTCATGCGAATGGAGCCCTGTCCGGATCGATAAATGTTGATAATTTCTTCTTTGGGCGTAATAATTTCCGCCGCAGTTGGAAAATCGGGCCCCTGTATGATTTGATAAATATCCTCGAGGGTGGATTTGGGGTTGTCGATCAGCAGCACGCAGGCTTCAATGATTTCATTCAGGTTGTGGGGCGGGATGTCGGTTGCCATCCCCACCGCGATGCCGGTGGCGCCGTTTAGAATAACATTCGGCAGCCTGGCGGGAAGCATGCGCGGCTCGCTGAGAGTGCCATCAAAGTTGGGAGTCCAATCAACGGTGCCCATCGAAAGCTCGGCAAGAAAAGCATTTGCATAAGCTGACATACGGGCCTCGGTATATCGCATAGCCGCAAATTCTTTCGGCGAGGCGTTCGACCCCCAGTTGCCCTGACCGTCGATCAGGGGATAGCGATAAGAAAAATCCTGGGCCATCAGTACCATGGCTTCGTAACAGGCTGCGTCGCCGTGGGGATGGTATTTGCCTAAAACGTCACCGACGGTACGGGCCGATTTTTTATGCTTCGTTGTCACGCGCAGGCCGAGTTCGCTCATCGCATAGACAATCCGGCGCTGAACGGGCTTGAAACCATCGCCGATAAACGGCAGGGCCCGGTCCATGATAACGTACATGGCGTAGTTCAGGTATGAAGGCCTTACAAAGGCGTCAAGAGAAAGCTGTTCGATGCCTTCATAGGAAACCACTTCGTGTTGGGACATGTTGTTTTGCTCCGGTTGAGAGGTTCAAGGTTCAGAGGTTCAGGGTTTAAAGGTATAGGGTTCAAATCTTCGGACGTTCAGAGTTTAAGGTTGATGGTTACCACAATATTCTCAAATTTTTCTATTCTCATGTATTTATCCACCCACCGTGAAGCAACGCTATCGTGGCAATTTTGCGCTCACGGATCAACGCGGGCAGAGTTGTATTTTAACCCGGAACCTCTGAACCTTGAACCCCTGAACGACTACTTTCAAACAACTTCGGAATCAGCCAGATCGCCTTCTTTTTCAAGCCAGTGCTTGCGATCCCGCGACCTTTTTTTGGCCAAAAGCATATCCATGGTTTCGAAGATATTTTTTTCGTTATCGAGAGTAAGCTGGACCAGGCGGCGTGAATCGGGAAGCATGGTCGTTTCGCGCAACTGGCTGGGGTTCATTTCGCCAAGCCCCTTAAAACGCTGAACATTGGGTTTTGCTTTCTTTGGTGCACCATTCAATCGTTTTAAGATGTCATCCTTTTCCATTTCATCCAGGGCATAGTAAACTTTTTTTCCCTGATCGATTCGATACAGCGGGGGCATCGCAACAAATATATTGCCCTCGGCAACCAGAGGTTTGAAATGCCGCAGAAACAGTGCGCAGAGAAGCGATGCGATGTGAAGTCCGTCTGAGTCGGCATCTGCTAAAATAATGATTTTCCGGTAGCGAAGGCTTGCAAGATCCGAATTACCCGGATCAACGCCGACTGCAGTGGCAATATCATGAATTGTATTTGATTTTAAAATGCCGGCGGTTTCCACTTCCCAGGTATTCAGTATTTTACCTCTTAACGGGAGTATCGCCTGGGTTTGTTTGTCGCGCGCCTGTTTGGCAGATCCGCCCGCGGAATCGCCTTCTACCAGAAAAAGCTCACTCTCAACGGGATTCTGGGTAATGCAGTCTGCCAGTTTGCCCGGAAGAGTGGGCCCGCTCGCCACTTTTTTCCGTACGACCTTCTTGGCAGCCTTAAGCCTTTTGATTGCGTTTTCAATGGCCATCTCTGCCAGTTTTTCGCCCGCTTCGGTGTGATGGTTGAGCCACAGGGCAAAGGTGTCCCTGACGACATTGGCGACAAACGATGCAAATTGACGCGAACCAAGGCGCTCTTTGGTTTGTCCTGAAAACTGGGGATCGTTCATTTTTGCCGATAAAACGTAGCTGCACTTATCCCAAATATCTTCCGGCGCCAGTTTGATGCCGCGGGGGATCAGATTACGAAATTCACAAAATTCCCTAACAGCCGCCAAAAGGCCACTTCGAAAGCCGTTTACATGGGTGCCGCCCTGAGAAGTCGGAATGAGGTTGACATAGCTTTCGGCGATCATCTGTCCTTGTTCCGGCAGCCAGACAACCGCCCAGCTCACAACTTCTTCTTTCCCCTCCTGGTGTCCAATGAAAGGCTTCTCCGGAATTCGATCGTATTCCGACAGGTTTTCAAGTAGATAGTCTCTGAGTCCGTCTTCAAAATACCAGGAATTCGTTTCACCAGTGTGTTTATTTGTAAAAGTAACTGTCAGCCGCGGGCACAGAACGGCTTTTGCACGCAGGACATGTCTCAATCTGCGTACGGAAAAGTTAACCGTGTCAAAATATTGTTCATCAGGCCAAAATCTGATCGTCGAACCGGTATTGCGTTTTCCTACCGTTCCGATTTTTTTTAGTTTGGACGCTTTTTTGCCGTTTTCAAAGGAAATCGCGTATTTGTCACCGTCCCGCTTGATTTCCACCTCAAGCCGGGTTGACAGGGCATTTACCACCGATACGCCGACGCCATGCAGGCCGCCTGAAAATTGGTAGTTTTTAGTACCGAATTTGGCTCCGGCATGGAGTTTTGTCATAATGACTTCAACTCCCGTCATTTTTTCAACGGGATGCATGTCGGTGGGCATGCCACGGCCATCATCACTGACTTCGAGTGATCCATCCGTGTGATAAATGACATCGATTCGTTTGGCGAAGCCTGCGATGGCTTCATCAACTGCATTATCGATCACTTCACGGGCCAGATGGTTCGGTCGGGTGGTATCGGTATACATGCCGGGCCTGCGCCTGACCGGATCAAGCCCCTTCAACACTTCCAGCGAGGACGCATCGTAATTTATATTCACCCTCGAAGCGTTTTCAAACAGGCTGTTATTTTTAATGGTAAACCTCCTATCCGGCAAGCCGGAATTGACAATTGAATATTAACAAAGACACGGATAACCTGTTGATAACCATAAGGATAGCCCTTCATTGCTTGTATGTCAACGATTACTTCACTACCATATGTGGTGTAGGCAGAACCGGTGCATCCCTGACCATCGAGAGTAGTTGACATTTTTTGTGATTTAAGGATATTAAATCGTATATCTCAAGATCGAGACAAAAAAACGAAGCCTTCCATTATATTTTAACAACATAGGAATGTAGACAAATCCAATTACCTTTCTTTAAAAGAGGCTGAACCTATGCCATCGAAGAAGACACCATCAGACATCGAAAGTCAGAACCGTATTGTTGCCGAGGCCCGACACGAACGTGAGCAGCGGGAGAAGACCTATCGGGCGCAAGCGCTCAAAATTTATCCCTGGGTCTGTGCGCGGTGCGGACGCGAATTCAGCGGGAAAAAGCTTCGCGAGCTCACGGTCCATCACCGGGACCACAACCACGACTACAATCCTTCCGACGGCAGCAACTGGGAATTATTGTGCCTGTACTGCCACGAAAATGAGCATTCGCGCCATGAGGATTCCGCAACCTACAGTGAGGTAACGCCGGGCGGGGAGCAAACGCCGGCTGCCGGCAACAGGCCGTTTGCCGGTCTGGAGGCGCTGCTGAAAAATAAAAAGTAAAATTACTCTCCGCATTCTTTATTCAGATTCATATTTGGCAACCTGCCACGGGTCGTATCTGATCTTATATGTCGCACTCTCCGGGGCCGCTTCCAGCCCGTAGGTCTTACACGCCGGAGGGTGGGCTACAAGCCGGCTTCCTGCTCGTAGAGCATATAGAGCATACAGCTCGGAGAGAGGCCAGGGGGGTGAACCTGTGAACGGTTACAAATAATCCAAAACCATCTGTTTGAGTTCCCGGATTTCTTCCTCAATGCTTTTTTGATCTGTTTGGTAAACGATGTCCGCGGCACTGTAGTATTTGTCTCTGGAGGTCTGCCACATCATGCGAATATCCTCTTGCAGGGTGGTGCCGACATTTACCCGGGGTCGGTCCGCCGGTTTTACGCGCCGGATGAGTTCTTCCGTGGATGCCGTCAACAGGATGATCAGACCGGTTCCCCTTAAAACATCCATGTTCCATTCGTAGCGCACGGTTCCACCCCCGAGACATATGACGGATTTTTTCAATCGCGAAAAATCCTTGCAGATCGAGTACTCCAGCTCGCGGAAAGCCACCCATCCCTTGTCTTCAACCAGTTTATGGAAAGAATAGCCCAGAATTTCGTCCATTTCCTGATCGAGATCATAAAAATCAAGTTGGAGTACTTTCGCCAAACTCTTTCCAATGGTCGTCTTGCCGGAACCGATCATGCCGCAGAAATAGATGTTCACTAATCACCCTAACCCGGACAAGCATAGCCAGCCGGTCGTAGCGGAGCGGCCTCCAGCTCGTAGATCCTACGGCTCGGAGGGAAATCCCGATTGTAAATTGAATATTCGTTTCCCAATCGAAAATAGTAGATTAAATATTTAAAACTATTACTTTAATTCATTTAAGCCCTGATATACATCCCTATTAGATTGGATTTGGACCTCAAAGAGCCGGGACAGCTCTTTGTAAATCCGGGTGTGGCTATTATTGGGCCTGAATCGTTTGTCTATTTTTATCCATTCTCCGGCGATTTCTTTCAGGGATCGGGTTTTATCCAGCCCGGCCATACAAAAAAGAGCCGTACCCAGAGAGGTGGCTTCGATGACCGAAAGCCTTCTGACTTCCAAACCGGATGCATCCGACCGAATCTGGTTCCAGGCATCAATGTTTGCACCGCCGCCCACCACGTTTAGTGCCCGGGGTTGCAGCCGGTCTTGTGATAATAGATCTAACAAACCCAGCATGCGCAGCACACATCCCTCCATGACAGCCCGCAGCAATTGCTCGCTTTTGTGATCAGGTGTCAACCCGATTATGGTGCCGGTCAGATACTCTTTCCAATAAGGTGATCGTTCTCCGGTTAAACCCGGCAAAACCAAAAGACCGTTTGAACCGGGCGGCAGGGCGTCTATCTTTTTTTCAAGCCTGGTAACGGGTGCCTGCAACAGTTGCTCGAAATAATGCAGGCTACCGCCCGATAAGCCCAGGGGACCGCCAACCAGATAGGAACCCGGCACCATACCGGAGTTGACGCACAGGGCGCGGCTGGTGTTTCGGGGTGCCGACGCACAGTACATCATTAATACGTCCGTCGTACCGGAAACCAGTACGGCAGTTCCCTCTTCCAGAACACCGGCACCGTACATGGCTGTGGTTCCATCCGAGCTGCCGGCAATGACAGGTGTGCCGCGGATCAATCCCAGTTGTCCGGCTGCCTGGGCTGAAACCGTACCGGCAATGCCCGTAGCCGGTGTGGGGGCTGAAAAGAGGTTTTGCTTAATGTTGAGGGCCTCCAGAATATCGGACTCAAGTTCTCCTTTGTATATGTTGTACAATCCTGAATAATCGAGATGGGCCACATCCGTCTGAATATTGCCGGTCAGGCGTCGAATAATGTCATCCTTGAGACCTATGATGTGCTCCAGTTTATTAGCCGTATCCGGGCTGTGTTTAGCAAGCCACTTAATTTTTGGTGCCAGAAGCAACGGGCTGGGCTGGCGGCCGGTTATTGCAAAGAATTTCTCTTCCGGGAAAATTCGCCGGATTTTTTCCATCTCGGCTGTTGCCCGGTTATCCGCATAGGTAATGGCCGGCATCAGCGGGTGACCCGCCTTATCCAGAAACACATAGCCCAGCATTGCGCTGACACCGATGGCATCAAAAGTGATGCCGGGATGCTTATCAACTTCGCATTCGATTACCTTTTGAACCAGCAGCCAGAGCCGGTTGGTATCGATTTCAGCAAAGGACGGCCGGGGGTGATCGATGCTGAGCGGACAACGGCTTTGGGATAGAATTTCCCCTTTCCCCGAAACAACCGCGGCCCGACAGACCGATGTGCCGACGTCTATCACTAAAAAGTTCATTTTTCTAAGCATTTAAGGATGTGATGCTATCATTGCTGGTGAACAAGGTTTGTCTGATTACTCCTCCACACAGTAGGTTGTCGGCTACGAATTTCCGGCTGCCTTGGCTGCCTCTACGATGGCCTGCATCAATGCCGGGTACCCCCAGGAATCGCTGCTGCAGCCGTTGGCCAGGAAGAACCGTGTTTTTCCGCCCAGCTCGATTCCTTCCCGGACATGGTTTTTTAAAAATTCCCGGGTGGTTCGGGCCACAATTTTTTGATTGATTCCACCCATGACACAGCCCGGCACTCGCTCTTTGACCCATTGCAGCGAGGGGCCCTTAGGGCTCCGATCCCACCAGCTGAAAATATCCACCGGAAAGTCCAGCACATCATCAAAAAATAAATCTTCCCCGTGAATGTGGGCCGTATTCATTTTGCCAAGCGCAGAAATCGCTTTAAACACCTTCACGGCAGGCGGCTTGACAAACCTGAGAAAATTTTCCCGGCTGATCAACTCGCTGGCCGCCGGCACTGACATAAAAATACCGGCTGTTCCGATGGTCAGTGACTTCTTGCAATAGTTGATCAGGTTGTCTGCAACAATATCCAGGGCTTCCAGCAGACCCTGGGGTTCATTTTGCATCAGCGCATCGATATTTTCCCCCGCCATATTACGGCGTATGCTTTGCCAGGGATCAAAAACCGTATCAATAAAATAAGCGTTGCCCTTCAGCTCCGTACTTATATATTCCAGGGCCTTGAACTGTTCCTGCCAGTCGGTTTGTTCTACATCGAAGGGGGTGATACGTTTTAAATCCTCCCCGGTCTTTACCGCATCCAGGCCCTGGGGGGGTGGATAAAAATAATCGTTCATGACTTTTAAAAAATCAAAATCGTAGTAGTTAAAAAATTCCAGGGTAATCCTGGCAAATTGTTCTCCCCCGGCATGTTGTATACCGAAATGATACCAGAGTGAAAGGGGCGGCCTGTCCACCTCCTCGCCGTTTAAAACCCGATCGACTCTTTCAATTTTGTTCATGGTTGGCTCCCAGAGTTTGAGGTTAAAATTTCACTTAAATTTTCTGCTAATTTTTGCTTCCCAAGAAATATCGTAAAGAAATGGCTATGCTTTTGAAATCTTCTCTATGCCACCCCCAAATAGGCTTTCTGCATCTGGGGATTGCTCAGTAGATTTTGGGCGGTGTCATTCAGCACGATTTCACCGGTCTGAAGTACATATCCACGGCTGGCAATGGACAGCGCCATGTTGGCATTTTGCTCTACAAGAAGTATTGAGACCCCCTGATTTTGGTTGATCTGCTGAATTATGCTGAAAATCCTGTCGACAAAAAGCGGCGACAAGCCCATTGACGGCTCGTCCATAATCAATAATTTCGGCCGGGCCATCAATGCCCTGGCCATGGCTACCATCTGCTGCTCCCCACCACTGAGGGTGGATGCCAGCTGCTTGTAGCGAGATTTGACCACCGGGAAAAGATCGTAAATATACTCAATGTCTTTGTGAATTTCTTTTTTATCGGCCCGGGTATAGGCACCCATCAGCAAATTTTCATAGACCGTCAGGTAAGGAAACAGGCGCCGTGCTTCGAGCACCGGAGATATTCCCGCCCGTACGATCGCAGAAGGTCGCAGTTTGTCAATACGTTTTCCCCTGAATTCGATGGTGCCTTTTCGGGATTTAACCAGCCCCAGGATAGTCTTCATGGTTGTTGACTTGCCACAGGCATTCCCACCGAGCAACGAAACAATCTCACCGTCCTCAACTCTCAGCGAGACATTGCGCAACGCCTGTATGGGTCCGTAAAACGTGTCGATATTACTCAGCTTGAGCACGCTGACGACCTCCCATGTATGCCTCGATTACATTGGCGTCACCGGCAATTTCATCCGGCGTCCCTTCGGCGATTTTCGCACCGTGATCCAACACGACAATCCGATCGGATACCGTCATAACCACTTTCATTTTATGCTCGATAACCAGCACGGTATGGCCCCGCTCCCGGATCAAACGGATCAGATCTACGATACCCTGGGTTTCATGGGGATTCATCCCGGCGGTAGGTTCATCGAGTAGAATTAACCGGGGGTCGGCTACCAGTGCCCGGGCAATCTCAAGACGCCTGCGGTTGGCGTATGAAAGCATATCGGCAGACTGGGTCAGACGGGGAAGCAGTCTTTCGCCGAACAAAGACAGCACCTCATAACATTTTTCTTTGGAATCCTTTTCCTCCCGGCCTACCCGGGGAGGACGCAGCAGCGCACTGAAAATCCCGGTACGACCGTTGTAATCGTTTCCCACCATGGCATTCTCCAGCACGGTCATACGATTAAACAGGCGGATGTGCTGGAAGGTTCGTGTAATTCCCCGTCGCGCCACCTCATGGGGCGGCAGACCGACCAATTGCGACCCCAGAAATTTGATCGAACCGGATGTCGGGGGCATCGTTCCCGTGATACAGTTAAAAAGTGTTGTTTTGCCGGCACCGTTGGGACCGATAAGGCTGATGATGTCACCATCATTTATCTGGATGGAGACATTGCTGAGCGCCTCAAGACCGCCGAAATCTTTGGTTACTTTTGTGATTTCCAATAAAGCCATACTAGTGAATAGATCTTACGTCTCAGAATTCAAATTTGATGTGGCCGCAAAAAGGCACAAAAAACACGAAAATAAAACTTCACACTTAATAATTTCAATAGGTTATAAGATCAAAATTCGAGAATTTTGACTTTTTACGAGATTGTCAAATTTTACCGCCAATAAAACTATTTGGGCATCATCATATTATAAAAAGTGTTTAACCCGTAAGGCGAACAAGATGGAATTATCACTATTCAAGCGGCAAAAACTTATCGCCCCGGGTGTAAATAACTTTTTGAGGTTCATCAAACCATCGCAGCCTTAAACTGTAATCCCTGCCGCCCAACAGACCCTGTCGACGCACCAGCATCATAATGACCAGGACACCACCATATACCAGCATACGATATTCCTGCAGAAAACGAAATAGTTCTGGTATGATGATTAACACAGCAGCTCCCACCACCGGTCCGATCAGGTTTCCCTGGCCACCGAAAGCGAGCATGGCAAGAAGGATAAAGGACTCATAAATATAAAAGCTGTCCGGGCTGATATACTTGACAAAGTGCGCATAGTAACTACCGGCGATGCCGGCAAAGAAAGCGGCCAGCACAAAAGCCTGTATTTTGTATCGGGTGGTATGGACGCCCATTGCTTCAGCCGCCAGTTCATTTTCGCGGATACTCATCAGGGCACGGCCGAATCGGCAGGTCATCAGGCGATGCATACTGATAATAGTCAGCAAAACCAGAAAAAAGATAAAGTAATAGTACTGGACGCGGGTTTCGATTTTGTAGCCGAAAATGTTCGGTGGAGGAATATCCATGATTCCCAGGGGGCCATTGGTGAAACTCATCCAGTTTTGCAGTAATAGAAAAAAGATCATGTTAAAGCCCAGGGTTGCCAGGGTCATGTAGATTCCTGAAAGACGCAGGGTGGGTTTGGCAATCAGGTAGCCGGCAATGCCGGCCACGGCTCCGGCGCCCAGCATGGCCAGGGGAAAGGGCAGGCCTGCCTCCATGACGAGTTTTGCCGAAGCATAGGCGCTGATGCCGTAAAACGCGGTATGGCCGATGGAAAGCAGGCCCACATACCCGTTTAACAGGTTTAAGCTTAAGGTCAGGAT
>JAJRVC010000394.1 GCA_024277475.1 Deltaproteobacteria bacterium | reverse complement strand
GGCTGATCAGGTATTTGCCATTACCCCGGATGGAAATTATCACGTCATACTTGACGACACCAACGAGGAACCTGCATTGGCCTTAGAGCAGGCTTTTGCGGAGGACCGCGCAACCCCGGAACTCATGCTGGCCGCGGGTGGTAGCATCGCGCCCTGGTTTTCAAGTGTCACCTTTGGGGGACCGGACCTGAAGACCGTTTATATCGGAAGCCTCAGGGGAACGCGGATTCCCTATTTTCGGTCGCCGGTGGCGGGATTGCCCATGGTGCACTGGAAATGAAAAATGAATGGATTCCATTTTACTCTTTAAATTAGACAGGATTTACAGGATTAGCGGGATAATTTTTACATTCCCTGTAAATCCTGTCGGATAAAAAAATTTAAGTGACAATTATTTCCCTTTTATTATCAACATGAATAACAAACGATGGAGGAGTTAATTATGTCTGAAAAATTTATCGTTACAGCCGCACTGACCGGCGCGATTCACACACCGACGATGTCGCAGCATTTGCCGATTACACCCGATGAGATTGTAGAGGAGGCACGACGGGCCAGTGAGGCGGGGGCTGCGGTGGTCCATATCCATGCCCGTGACCCCGAGACCGGACAGCCTTCAGCCGACAGCAATCTCTTCGGCGGAATTTTATCACGGGTCAAAAGCAAATGTAACACCATCATTTGCACCACCACCGGAGGCGGTTTCGGCATGACTGTGGAACAACGGGTTTCCGTTGTTAAAGCGTACAGTCCGGAGCTGGCTTCTTTGAATGCCGGTTCCTTAAACTTTGGCCTTTTTCAGGTCCTGGACAAAATCAAGGAATTTAAATTTGACTGGGAACCCGAATACCTGAACATGAGTGAAGATTTCATCTTTCCAAACACATTTAAAACATTGCGGGCATTCACCGGATTTTTCAATGAGGAGGGAACCAGACCGGAATTCGAAATCTACGATGCCGGCATGCTCAACAATCTGGCGTATCTGATCGATAAGGGTCACGTTCAAAAGCCGGTTTACCTGCAGTTTGTACTGGGAATTCTGGGCGGCATGCAGGCAACAGTCAATAACCTTGTATTTCTGGTCAACTCGACCAGGGAAATTATTGGAGATGAATTCGTCTGGTCTGTTTGTGCGGCTGGCCGGCACCAGTTTAAAATGTGTAATTTAGCCTTGCTGATGGGCGGTAATACCCGAGTCGGTCTGGAGGATAATCTCTATCTGGAAAAAGGCAAAATGGCCAAAAGCAGTGCGGAGCAGGTAGAAAAAATCGTTCGAATCGGCAAAGAACACGGGCTGGAACCAGCCACTCCGGATGAAACCCGGGAGATCCTGAACTTGAAAGGGATAGATAAGGTTAAATATTAGCGGGTTACGAGGTGCGGGTTGTGATGGATACTTGATAGGTATATCGAGTTTATTGGGCTTATTGAGTTGAACCAGATGCTGGAAAGTTTGGGGTAACGAGATAGAAGGTAGAGGATTTAAGGCATAGGCCGCAGGGCATAAGGCGTAAGGTAGAAGGTAAAGTGTATAGAGTTAATTGATACTTTCCGAATTCCAACTTCTGTCTTCTTTGTCCTTAACCCTGAACGTTGAACCCCGAACCGGTGAACGGTTACTCTTTATTTTTCCACCATAAAAGCCGCAATGAGATCTAATTGTTTCCGGGATAACTCCTTAAATTGTAATCCAATACCAAACTTACCGTTCCACAGGATTTCACCGGTAAGAGTCAACTGCCCGGGACTGTTAGGCAGGGAGAAAGCCAACTGAATTTGCTGACCGCCGCTAAACGCTTCCCCGGTTTCAATAAATGCGCCGGCAGGACTGATATCGAGCATAAAACCTTCAAAATTACGGCCCTCAACCACATAATCCGTGCTGATCATGCAAGACTTGCGGGAATGGTCTCGCAATGCTATCTCAGTTTCCTCCGTGTTAACCGGGTTTATCGGTTTGTCTTGCAATCGTTCTAAAAGGGTCAATTGCTCATCGTCGGACATTTTGCTTATCAGATCGTGCAAGGCAGCAATGGTGTTGCCTTCAAGCAGCTGTTGAAGCAAAATCCACTGCCGCTCTTCGGGCAAATCTTCAATTTTCTCCGCCAGCCTCGGATGGATGGTGTTGCCGGTCGGCGGTATAGGGTCGACAGTCATTGAAAAAATCCTTCATCATCTTGTGTTTGCAAAACCAGCTGTTTAAAAGTAAAAAAAACGGGGTCACCTGTGATCCCATTTACAAATATTTTGAATGACAGGGGACCCGTTCATAGGTTCAGGGTTCAACGTTCAGGTTAAGGACACAAAAGCATTAAAGAACTGAAGTTCTCGGGAAAAATGCTCATTTTCCCAAATACGCATCCCAAATGCAGTTCCGGGACAAGAATTGAACCCAGAACCTTTGAACCTGTAAACCCGTGAACGCCTGCATGACAGGCTAACAGAATTCAGGGCACAATGTCAAGAATCACCGAAAACCCCCGCGAAGGCAAGATGGTAATGGTATGAGAGACCCAATCGTTATCAAGCTCGAAAATATAACCCTGCGGGTAAGGGATACCTTTATATTACCCAACACCAGCTGGCAGATTGATAAAGGCCAGCACTGGGTCATATTGGGACCCAATGGCGCCGGCAAGACGTCTCTGGTCAAAGCGTTGACCGGTGAAGTGCCGGTTGTGCGCGGAACGATCTATTCTCCCCGTGAATTGACTCAGGCGAACCGCACTGCGTATGTATCCTTTGAACAACATCAGCGCCTGATGGAACGTGAGGAAAGACGCGCTGATTCCCGCTATTTCAGCGGTGATTTAAACCGTATCACCACGGTCTATGAAATACTGCTTGAAAGTTGTACCGCCCCCGGAAACAGTGCTATTGATGTCGAGCAGACAGCGGCCGAATTGAAGATACAAAACTTGCTTGAAAGGGAAATCAGGGTTTTGTCCACGGGTGAAATGAGAAAAATTCAGATCGCCCGGCTATTGATCAACTCTCCGGAAATCTTGATTCTGGATGAACCCTTCGACGGCCTGGATGAATCCTCCCGCATCGATCTGTCGCGGATCATCGATGACCTGATGGATGACAGCCGAACCGTGATACTTGTCACCCACCGCCAAAGGGAAATCCTGCTGAATATCTCCCATGTGCTGGCGCTGCGAGATGGAGAAATAGTTTTTAAAGGCAAGCGGGAGGATATACTGATACCGCCCCGGATGGAACTTTTGTACCCATCCTTTTCTAAAACATCTTTTACCCTTCCGGCAAAAAAAGAGGATCACAAAAGGCATGGCACCGAAGCATATTCCGGGATTCTGGTTTCCATGAAAAATGTTACGATAAAATATGACGATACGACGGCACTTGACAATGTTAGCTGGACGATGAGAACCGGTGAAAACTGGGCTGTTATAGGACCGAACGGCTGCGGTAAAACAACGTTGCTGAATCTGATCACCGGGGACAATCCCCAGGCTTATGCCAACGAAATATACTTATTTGGCAAACGCCGTGGTTCCGGCGAAAGCATCTGGGATATCAAAAGACGGACTGGAATGATTTCTTCAGAATTGCAAATTCGCTACCGCAAACCGATAACAGCGTTTGAAGTGGTTCTTTCCGGTTTTTTTGACAGCGTGGGCCTCTATCGCGATTATACCCCCGAACAGAAAGAAACGGCTGAACAGTGGATGGAAGTTTTGGGAATTGCCGATAAGTCGCATCGTGTCTTCAATCAACTTTCTTACGGAGAGCAGCGCATGCAGCTACTGGCGCGCTCAATGGTGAAAATGCCGCAGATCTTGATTCTGGATGAGCCCTGCCAGGGGCTTGATCGCACCAACCGGCAACGGATTCTGGCTGCCATTGAAGTTGTCGGGCACTACAGCAAAACGAATATTATCTATGTGACCCATTACCCCCATGAGATTCCCGCCTGTATGACCCACCTGCTGCAGTTTAAAAAAACACAGACAGGAAGATATCGGCTCGAATCCCGGAATAATGGCATGGTGAGTTTAGAGAATCAAAACGGATAGATTTGATCTTTACTCAAATGAAAAGTCTTATAGTGGAATTAATGATTGGAAAGGCCTGACGGTGCGGATTTAAAAATAAGATCGTCCATTGCCACGATCAGATCGCTGAGCCATTTGCCGCCCCGGCGACTTTTAGCCAGAGCTACAGCAATATAGCGACGGCCGTCATGCTCGATGATGGCGCTATCGGCATGATACTGTTTCCAGGTTCCGGATTTTCGATAAATACGGGATTCCGGATGAATTGAATTCAGTCCTTTAACAAATTTGTGTTTGATGGCCGGGTTTGCGAGGATCGATTTCATCTGGCGGCTGCGTTCAGGGGAAACCAGCCGGCCGGTTTGAAGCATGTAATAAAAACGGGCCACCTGAAGGGCTGTGGCGCCATGGGAAAGGTTGTTGATGGGATCCCGCTTCCAGGCGCCGGTTTTGCTGTATTCTTTGCCGACCCACAGGCCGCCGTTCTTTTTGGGGTCATAGAGTCGATAGCGGGACGATTGCAGCAGATCGGCCAGGTAAGCTTTGCCGACCTTGTTCAGGATTTCAGTGGCCGCCTGATTCGATGAGTTTCGAATCATACGAATCAGCTTTTTCTCGGTTTTTGCATCCAGGGTCATTTGGCCTTTTGAGATGCGGTCAAAAGCCCCCAACAGGATGGCAATTTTGGGCAAACTGGCGGCATACATCATTTCGTTGGGGTTAACGTTGGCCATCCGGGGCGCTGATGGGTCGGTGATGTCCACCAGTACGACACTCAGGGCTTTATGAGTGGTGGCATTCTTAAGATTCAGGGAGACCAGAGACTGTTCCAAGCCTTTTTGTAAGACCGGATCGCAGGTTTCAGACAGGTCCCCCGGCAGCCTGTACGCATAAACCGGGCCAGCAATAATCAGGGATAGAATAATAGAAAGTCGTATGATTCCATTGATTTTTTTCATAAATGCTACATTGTAACCCCTAATAAAACATAAAATCAAGTGGAAAATTCAATACACAAATATTATTACGAATCTTGACATCACTTAGCAGGTGGCTTAACTTTGAGTCCACTTGATTCTGATGCCCTCCAATTTGGATAAACCGGAAAAAAATAATCACGAAAACTCTCCAGTATCATTCTTCCGGTGTTACGGGGCAGGCGAAAGCAATAAAAGCACAAAAAAGAAAGATTTAGCGAAGCGTTTCCTTCCTTCGACATTCGATATTCGACATTCTGCGGTTCGCTGTTCCAACTATATGTAGTTTCATGTGGGGTATGCCTAATGAAAGCCATCCGCATCACAGCCATAGTTTTATTTTTATCAGTATTGACCGCCACCTTTCTGACAGCCACGGAATTACCCCCTCGGGAAACTTTACGCCAGTGGGTTGAAGAGATGAAAACCAATCCCAGGGGACCTTTTGCCCGTATTCGCTGGTTTTGTAACGATGGTAGTATCCTGCCCCCCAAGCCTTATGCCTGCACCAACCATGGCGGAGGCATACAACACGGCGAATGGTCCGATCAGGTAAAGCGTTTACGCGCCGGCGGATATTATATCGGCAACGTCCTTGCCGCCCTCGATGTTGACCAGGTAACAGGTGCACCGGGCTATTCCGATCTTTACAATCAGATCTTGATTGAAAAGTTTTTGATTGCCGCCGACGATGGATGGATCTTTCATAAGGCACGCTATTATCGTGGGGCTGTTCAGGCTGAAAATGAAACTGCGGTGGCCCGAGAGCTATTACTGGGTCTTGCAGGTAAAGACGTCTGGAGTTCACGTGGATTCGTTCCCCTCAGAATTGGTGCGAGCCTTTTGGAACATGGAGTTGAAACTGCCAGCGTTGCGAAAGTTCGTCAACATTCGCTGGCGCTTTCCGAAAAAGACAAGAAGTTTTTGCCACTGCGTGCCAAAATTCACAATCAACCGGATCGCGAAGATGCTAAGCGTGTACGGGACTATGCTGCAGGCGTTCGGGATCCTGAACTTGCTGCAGAATACGAGCGGCTGGCGGTTGAAATTGATAATGTGTTTGTATCCCAGTCAGCAGCCGGGCGTTTGAAGGAATTTAAAAAAAAACTCAACGGCCATCCCGAACTTGCCGGGGAAGTCGGGACGGCTGTCAAGGCATTGAAAACAACCAGAGATCCCGCCATCCGGTTTGCCACAACATGCCGGATAATGGCGAAAATTCGACAGCGGCTTTTACAAATCCGGAGTGCCGGACTTCGTCTGGCCGCAGTGGACACCAGCCTGGCAATGGAGATCGAACAGTACGCTACGGGCAGGACCCTGATCGGGCGGTTGCAGGCCGCTTCCCGTCGTGAACGTCTGCAGTGGCTTAAAGACAGCAGTTTTGCCATTTATGGTGCCGGTCTCATATCGGCTGTTCAACTGCAGGATTTGCAGGCTGTATTCGCCAAATTCGAAGGCGAAACAATATCTCTTAAAAACTACAAGGCCGCACTTGATTACCTGGCCCGGGTACCGGGCTGGTGCACCCAGTGGCTTCGCTTCCATTTTGATGAAAGTAAGCGAAAACTGGCTGAAATCGAACCCCTGGCCGACCGTGTCATCCAGGATGCCTTAAGGGGTAGCCCCCTGTTTTTCTACACCAACATATTGGACAGCCTGTTGCGCGACGCCAATCAACTTGTGGGACTGCGCCACGAGCTTTTCGGCCGGGACGTCGGTGCCGGACTGCGCAGCCTCAATCCCGGTCTGGCACGAGGTAGACTTCGTTTGAAACCCACAGATCCGCATGATGCCTTTGACCCCCAGGGCATCTATTTGTTACCGGAAACGATTGCGGCATTGCCACCGGTGGCCGGCATTCTGACGGCCGGCGAGGGTAACCCGTTATCCCACGTGCAGCTGCTTGCGCGCAATCTGGGTATTCCCAATGTCACCGTCGATGAGAGCTTAATCCCCGAACTGGCGGTCTATCAGGGACAGAAAATCATTCTGGCCGCAAGTCCGGCCGGATCCGTCAAGCTTATGCTGGATAAGGGGCAGTTGGATCAAATCTTTGAGCAAACCAGCTCTTCGCAAAATCTCATTCGTCCTGATCTGCAAAAATTGGACCTGAAAACACGTGACTTTATCCCCTTGAGCCGGTTGCGGGCCACAGACTCAGGACGTATTGTCGGTCCCAAGGCCGCTAACCTGGGCGAATTGTACCACCATTATCCCGAAGCGGTGGCAAATGGTCTGGCGATCCCCTTCGGTGTTTTTCGCAACCTGTTGGATCAGCCTGCCGGGACCGGCGGACAGACTATCTTTGAGTGGATGGAAGCTGAATATGCCGCAATACAAACCCTGCCGTCCGGCTCCGCCAAGCGTGCGGAAAAAATGGAATCCCTGCGCAAACAACTGGAAAAATATATCCTGAATGCCGATCCCGGCGATGATTTTCGGCGACGTCTGGCGGCAGCGATGGATTCAGTATTCGGCCCGGATGGAACCTATGGTGTATTCGTGCGCAGTGATACCAATGTAGAGGATCTACCTGGATTTACCGGTGCCGGGTTAAACAGGACGATCCCGAACAGGGTGGGTTTTGAGAATGTTCTGGCAGCTATCCCCCTGGTATGGGCATCACCTTTCAGCAAGCGTGCCTTCGCCTGGCGCCAGTCACATATGGACCGCCCCCAACATGTCTATTCCTCTGTACTGCTTCTGCGCAGTATCCCGTCTGAAAAGTCAGGTGTGATGGTCACCCGCGACATTGACAGCGGTAAACCAGGGTGGCTTTCGGTGGCGGTTAATGAAGGAGTCGGCGGAGCCGTTGACGGGCAAGCCGCCGAATCTTTGCGAATTAACATAAAAACAGGTGGGGTTCGTATGCTGGCACAGGCCACGACCCCCTGGCGCCGGGTCCTCAATTCCACCGGCGGAATGGATAAAGAGCTGGTCAATAGCGCTGGAACCGTGCTCACCCCGGCCGAAATCGAGCAACTCGTCAGCCTGGCACAGGACTTGCCGCAGCGGTATCCCCCTATTTTGGATGCCGGCGGAAACCCGGCTCCGGCCGACATCGAGTTCGGTTTTGTCAAAGGCAAGCTGCAGCTCTTTCAAATTCGTCCCTTTCTCGAAAGTGCCCAGGCCCGCAGCAATGAATATTTAATCGACCTGGATAAAGAAATGATGTCCCAACTCAATCAAACGGTGAAATTGGATGAACGGCCCTATAAGCGCTAAATTATTTTTACGCCGGGGGACTGTGGAAGGTTTGCTGAAAAAAGATGGCAGGCGATCACGGGTTCAACGGTTACAAAAAATGAAACGCTATCTATCCTTTTTCTATGTTGTGCTGCTATTGTCCATCCCCAGCCTGTGCGGTGCCTATCCCCTGGATGCCTATCCTGAAACGGGGATTCGACGTATTGAAGCAGCCCGTTTAGCTGTTTTGGGTAAAATGCGCGGCCGTCGGCAGCCCCCCGGTGCCCTGCTACCCGCAAATCTGGTGGAGTTGCGACTGTTGGATCACCCGGATTTACAGCTGCCGGAACCCGATCAGGAATTCACCGCTCGCGTTGTCCGGCTTTTAGGGGATAACGCAGACCGCTATGGAATCGCTGTTTTCGATCTTTCAGACATTGACCATCCGCGGTATGCCGCACACCGCGCCGATTTCAGGCAAAACGTCGGCAGTGTCGGAAAAATCGCGGCCGCTGTGGCGCTGTTTCAGGCGTTGGCCGACATTTACCCGGATGACATCGGGGCCCGTAAACGAGTGCTGCGCGAAACTATTATCACTGCGGACGAATTCATCCAAAAGGACCATCACGAAGTCCGCATCTGGAATCCCGCTACCGGAGCCCTTGATTTAAGGCGATTACAGGAGGGGGATCGGGGGTCCCTCTGGGAATATCTGGACTGGACCCTCTCTATCAGTTCCAACGCCGCCGCCTCAATGGTAATGAAAAACGCCATGCTGCTGAAATATTTCGGCAGAGATTATCCCGTTTCAAATGACGAGGCCGACCGGTTATTCAAAGAAACCGCCCGCAAACAGTTGCGTGAACTCTACGAGCAAACATTTCTTGTCCCATTCACCCGCAATGGTCTGGACTTGCAGTCCTTTCGACAGGGCAGCTTCTTTACCCGCTACGGCAAACAACAGGTACCCACCGGCTATAACAGTTACGGCACGGCCCGGGAGCTTATGCGATTGCTCTTGTTGATGGAGCAGGGGCGGCTGGTGGATATCTTTTCCAGTCGGGAAATCAAACGCCTGCTGTATGTGACCGAACGCCGTATCCGATACGCCTCATCACCCGCCCTGGATGATTCGGCGGTTTATTTCAAATCAGGTTCATTATACAGCTGCAAAGCCGAGCCGGGGTTTAAATGCAAAAAATACCAGGGCAATGTCAAAAATTATATGAATTCGGTAGCCATCGTTGAAACCCCCGCCGGTGTCGGCCGTTTATACTACCTGGCGACTTTAATTTCAAATGTACTTTACAAAAACGCCGCAGTAGATCATCAGACCTTGGCGACGTATATACACCGAATGATCGAGGCGGACCATCCACCGCAACCGACGACGCCGGGGCAGCCATCACCGGAGTTGAGCTTTGGCCGCAATCTGATCGGCTTCGCCGAAGAGCAGCAGGAACACCTGCAAATTGTGAACACCCAGGCAGCCCTTTTTGAACTGGGCTACACTGTCGGCAAAATCGATGGGAAATTGGGACCCAAAACGACAAAGGCAATTGAGGCATTTCAAAAAAAACAGCACCTTAAAGTGGACGGGAAAATTTCTGAAAAATTTCTGGAGCAACTGAAAATAGCTGTTGAAAATCTACCGGCGCCTGATCCTCCACAACTTGATCATGCTTTGGGACAATGAAAGGATCCGCCACCTTTTGAAGCCTTCTAAACTGGATAGATTCCTTTGTCTTTTTACGGATGTACAGGCCGGGGAAGGCTCCGCCGCCCTTCTGATGTTCGTCAACGTCTTTCTCATTTTGTGCGCCTACTACTTCATCAAGCCTCTGCGGGAGGGATGGATTGCCGTTTCCGATATCACCGGACTTTCCAAAATGGAAGTCAAGGCTTACTCAAGCTTCGGGCAAAGCCTTCTGCTCATCCCTGTCGTGTGGTTCTACGGCCGGCTCTCCGGTCAATATCGGCGCAGTGACCTTGTCACCCGCTCCACGATTTTCTGTATATCGAATCTGGCTGTCTTCTGGGCGATTCAGCCCGGTCTTTTTATCGAAAACCTTCCGTACACAGGCGTCGCATTCTACCTCTGGGTCGGCATGTTCGGCGTGTTTGTGGTCGCCCAGTTTTGGGCCTTTGCCGCCGACCTCTACACCCCGGAACGTGGGCATCGCCTGTTTCCCCTGATTGCCATCGGAGCTACCGCCGGAGCCGCATGCGGTTCCTGGATCACCGGGGTCCTGGTAAGCTCGGGATTTTTCGGCACTGAGTGGCTCCTTATCGTGGCCATGATACCACTGACAGCGTCCATAGCCCTCAGTAAAATGGTTGATAGCCGCAAAAAACAGACCACTGGAACGAAAGCAGACCCCGATCCCGGCATTGAGGACTCGGGACGTAGTGCCATCTCCCTCATTTTCTCCAGCCGCTTTCTGATCGCTACCGCCCTGATCACAATGCTTTTAAGCTGGGTCAATACCAACGGTGAAAACCTGCTCTTCCGGGTGGTCCAGGAATTCCTGAAAGAAGATGCACTCAAAGCGGGTGTCTCGAATTCCGAGACGCTGCTGGTGTTGACCCGCAACGGAACTACAGCTTTTTACGGTGACTTTTACTTCTGGGTGAATATTTTCGCACTTCTTCTCCAGGCCTTCGTGGCCTCGCGACTTCTCAAATTCGGGGGGTTCGGTGTGATTTTACTCACGATGCCCGTGGTTGCTCTGATCTCGTACAGCGCCATGGCCTTTGTACCGATCTTGGCCATTGTCAAAGTCATGAAAATCATAGAAAACTCGACAGACTACTCCATCAACAACACGGCACGCAACGTCCTGTGGCTGCCCGCTTCCGCGGAGATGAAATACAAGGGCAAACCGACCATCGATTCACTCTTCGTTCGCATCGGCGACGGGATTGCGGCCCTCACGGTCCTGGTCGGCGTCCAGCTTTTCGCCCTTTCGACGCAATCTTTTTTTATCCTGAACGTGTCGCTGGTTTTTATCTGGATTGCCTTTGCATTCGTGGTAATCCGGGAGCACCGTCGGTTGTCCGGAGGTTAAGCCCTTAAAAGTTATTTTTTATCTTTTCCCACTATACAAGGTGGATATAGGACATTGGATATCAAAAAAAACGGACACTTCATATTTCTAAAATCGTAAAATAATGTAATTATCACTATAAGTTACCTAGTTTCCATGTAACATCTCAATCAGTTATGGTAGTCAAGCAAAAAACTGGCATTACTACTCTATACTGCTTAAGTGAATTTAAGGATATACTTTGAGATGTGAGGAAGAAAACATTATCCTGGATTTGGAGCTTGTTGTCGAACCAGCTCAGACAGATCTGGAATATCACCGGTGTTCTCGATTCGATCTTTGAGATATTGCCAAAAAGACACACCCAATTTCCGACATGTTTTTTTGAGGCTTGTAAATGTATCG
>JAJRVC010000393.1 GCA_024277475.1 Deltaproteobacteria bacterium | reverse complement strand
GCGGCGACTCCGCCGGTTCCGGCGCATACGCTGATAACGATTTCTTTGGTGTCTTTTGGGTTCATCCTTCAGCCCTTCAATTGATCAGTTGTTAATATCACCCAATTGGTTTCTAATTTAATAGGGGGTGTTACTTATATTTGCCCAACAGTGGCCCGACCTGCTTGGGGGTCACCTTGCCGTGGGTATCTTCATTGACAACGACAGCCGGAGCCAGACTGCAGGCGCCGATGCAACGAACCTCTTCCAGTGAAAAATTCATGTCATCGGTACTCTCGCCCGGCTTTATTTCCAGCACGCGCTCCATTTCATTCATCACTTTTTCGGCCCCCTTGACATGACAGGCTGTTCCCAGGCAGACACAGATCTCGTTTTTTCCTTTGGGCTTCAGGCTGAACCGATTGTAAAAATTGACAATACTGTAGATCTGTGTGATCGGAATGTCTGTTTTTTTTGAAATATACCTCAACTCTTCTTCCGGCAGATAATGAAAATGATTCTGCATTTCATGGAGAATTCCGATGAGGTTGCCTTTTATATCCGGAAATTTCAACAAGATGGAATTGACAGTAGCGACATCCATTAATCGTATCCTTCTTTGTAACCGTTCCCAGGTTCAGAGGTTCGGCGTTCAGGGTTCAACGTTCAGGGCTCAGCCGCGCCGTTGCTCAAAGAACTAAGGCGGCCCATCCGACCTCTGTCTTCTGACCCCCGTTTTCAGTTCTCTAAACCCTGAGATTCAAAGGTTCAGAGTTAACGTTAGCTCTGAACCTGTGAACGCCTACAAAAGAAGGCCAACCTTGAACGGTGAACCCGGAACTCTGAACCCACACTTTATTCCAGGTGTGCGGCTCCTTTGGTAGATGCCATGGCCCTGGCATAACGATCGCGTTTGACCAGGGGCATGGTTTCGGTTTCGCCGAAACTGAGGCAGTGGGTGGTACAGATAGTTACACAGGCCGGCCGGAGTCCGGCATCGATGCGATCCATGCAGTAGTCGCATTTGACAACTTTGCCGATCTCCGGGTTCCATTGGGGTGCACCCCAGGGACAGGCCGATATGCAGGTTTTGCATCCTACGCACAGGTTGTGATCCACAAAAACGATACCGTCTTTTTCCCGGCGCTGCATGGCGCCCGTGGGGCAGGCCGAAACACACCAGGGATTTTCACAGTGAAAACAGGGCATAAAAATAAAAGAGGCCCGTGGCCGGTCATTGAAAAACTTGGGCCCCACCTGGATGACCTGGCAGGGTCGTGTGCCGGGCGGCAGCGCTTTGTTCGTCTTGCATGCGATCTCGCATGAATGACACCCGATACATTTTTGCTGGTCCTGCAGCATGAAATATTTGCTCATCAGTTACCTCCATAAAATCGTTTGCGATTTTATATATTAAATATTTGCGGATACCGCTTGTGCAGCGCAGGCACTTGCGCCGCGTGCCGCTCCGTCATTTCTATAATCGTTTTAAAATGTCAGCACGTCATAATTCGTTATTCGTCGTTTCATTGAGTCCTTGAATATTCGATCATTCAAGCTGCTTTTACCGAAACAAAGGTTTCGTGCATCGCGGGACTGCCGCCGATCATGTCGGAGATATTTTCCATGAGCAAGGCATCGTTGACCCCTTTTTTATAAGAGCGAACCGCTTTTTCAGCCTCGTGGCCGAACCCGTGAAACATGAACACGGCCTCCGGATGAATCAGGTCGGTTACTTTGGCGGCGATCTTACCGCTGCCTGTCTTCGACTTCACCTCTACCATGTCCCCGTTGCTGATTCCAAGTTTCTCCGCCTGTTGTTTGTTGATCCACAGCTCATTTTCCGGGCACAACTCGTTGAGATAGGGATTGTTCTGGGTGGAAACGTGGGTATGCAGGGCGTTGCGCCCCACCACCAGACGGAACTGGTCATCGGGCGGAGACGGCATGGATTCATAGGCCGGAAAAGATTCAAAACCGGCATCCTCCAGCAGAGAAGACTTAAACTCGATTTTCTTTGAGGGGGTTTTAAATTTGATTCCCTCTTCGCGATCCCAGAAGATCTGGTTTTTACCGTAGGCTACAAAACCCTTTTTTTCAAAATCCTCCATGGTAAAACCGGTTCCTTCCAGCTGCCAGGCTACTAGTTCCTCCATGTTTTCATAGGGAAAATAATTGCCGATTCCCAACCGCTCGGCGATTTGCTTGAGAATCATGGCCCCGTCGCGGGTATCGTAGCGTGGTTCCACCGCCTGTTTGCGCAAAAACATCTGGGGTTTTAACCCATTTGCCTGCTGGATGCTGTCGGTCCGCTCCAGGTAGGTGGATTCGGGCAGGATAACATCGGCATACCAAGCGATATCACTGTGGTTGATCTCGATGGCCACGATCAAATCCAGTTTGTCCAAGGCTTTTCGGGTCAGATTGGTGTCCGGAATGGACATCAGCGGATCAAACCGGTAGGCAATCAGGGCCTTGAGGGGATACGGGTCTTCATTCAGTATCGCCTTTGGCAGCATCTGGCCTACGCCGTGGGCTGGATCCGGCAGGGGAAAGTCCGGGGTGCCCGCTTTGTCAAATCGCGGAACCTCAATTTTGGGAAACTCCTGTTCGACCAGTTTTCTGGCCGGTTTTCCGCCGGCCTCAGCCGGACCTTTCTTGAAGAAAAATCCCCCTTTGGCTTCGATGCTTCCCATCAGGCTGTTTAAGATCATAATGGAGCGGCGCATATAGGTTTCGTTGGGATGGTTGGCCCCGCGGTAGCCAAAATGAAAGATCACCGAAGGTTTGTCCTGGCTCAATTCACGGGCCAGGTCCACAATCGCGTTGGCGGCAATTCCTGTTTCCAGTTCGGCCCACTCGGGAGTGTACGCATGGATAAAATCCTGCAGTTCGGCCAGCCCCTGCACCCAGCGGTTCACATAGGCCGCATCGTACAGCCGCTCCTTGAGGATCACATGGATCAGCGCATAATTAAGCGCCAGGTCCGTTCCCGGCCGGATCATCCAGTAGCGGTTAGCTTTGGTGGCAGTGATGGTCACCCGGGGATCGATATAGGTCAACTTGGCCCCTTTTTCCAAAGCAGCCATTAAATTGTTGACGGGTTTAACCTCCAGCGCTTCAAACAGGTTACGACCATACATGACGATGTGCCGGGTGTTTTTGTAATCCATGCTCATCTGAGCATCGGTGTACCCGAACAAGGACCGGCAGGCCGTGTTAACCGATCCCTTGCAAAGGGCATCATGGGTAAAATGATTGGGGGATTTAAGTGCTTTTAAAAAGGTCTTGCTCACGTGGGTCGCCAGCTGGGTGCGTTCACCAAGGACGACACTGTGACCCCCATGCTCTTCGATGATGGGTTTTAATTTGTCGGCCACATAGTCCAGGGCCTCGTCCCAGCCAGCCTTGCGCCAGTGGCCCGAACCGCGCTCTCCGACTCTGATCATGGGCGACTTTACCCGCTGGTCGTCGTAAAGCAGCGAAATACCGGCGGAGCCCCGCGGGCACAGGCTGCCTTCCATCCCGGCCACCTGGGGGTTGCCTTCGATCCATTTGACCTGGCCGTCTTTAACCAGCACTTTAATAGGGCAACGTACCGAACACATAAAACATAGACTATACACTTCTTTTTCCATAATATTCCTCCAGAAAGATATGGTAATTTACCAAAATTATACGCAAATATTGCAAAACCGCCATTAAGCGGCAACGGCAACCAATGGCCGCCCCCCGAAATGTTGTCTGCACAGATCATCCTGAATAGCAATAATCATACCACCGGGAAACCCCAACAGCCATGTGGACATTCAAATCGACTTCATAATAATCGTTAATATTTTCAGATAGATAATTGTATCCACCTCTCCGAGCCCATCCGTCGTGCTCTACAAAAAACCGTCCCTCTGCAAACCAATATGCAATATTATTATTGCAGTGATCTTTTTTTGCTGCATGAAGGGATCCATTTGAAATTATGTGCAATTCGGATAATGAGTGGGTAGTGCAATTTTTTTTATGCAGCCTGTGAAGTGCTCCAGAGGCTGGCGGTATCCTTTTTCTGCCGGGAGACAATAGTGTTGATTAATCCCTATCTAATTAATTTTAAAGCATAAACTGCTACCGGCAGCCCCTTGCAGCCTCTGGATGTTGAGTCGTAATAATGCATGGCACATTGCTTGCTTCTGCTGGAAGCGAATGTGCGCCAAATGGAGCTGCCTGGTAATAATGTCGGCTACAGCTGCATTTTTGTCGCTTTTTCAGGAAACAAATTCGTATACACCCGCAATCCTAAATTTTATGGAGACTAAATCATGAGAGCGGCATTTGCCTTGCTGATGAATTGGGACCTTTTTGAGAACCAGAAATTTTACCTGCTGCGTCAAACAGCTGCTGCTGTTTTAACCGGTGTGGGGGGAACCCTCCTGGTGACGATATTTCTGGCGATCCTTTTGCCGCTATTTAAAGCGGTTCATTTTATCCCCTGGCTGATTGGCTTTAACACTGCCATGACCGGATATTCCTTGGTTGAAAAAACCCGTACTTCCCTGAGATACAGGCATATTGCCGCGATTGGCGCCGGGATTTCAAATGTCTTGATCACCGCCGGGATACTGATCGGGTTGTCCGTTTATACCATCGGGAGCAGCCTGTTTAGTCCGTCTGACTTAATGGTATTCCTGCTCATTGGAGCCGTCTGCAGTGAGTTCGGCGCTTGGCTGGCCGTTAAATATCACACACTAAACAAGAAAAGTAATTAAGTTATTTATTTTTATGGTAAAAACTCTTAAAACCCAAACGAAGAGGAGGAAGAAATGAGAAAAAAATTACCATTGGTAGCTGTACTATTAATTGTATTGGGTGCCATGCTGGCGGTTCCCGGCGGCACATTCGCGGCAGCTAAAATATCCGCTTCCGAGTACAAAGCCGGGGATACGGTCACTATCGAAGGGACCATCGATGCCGGAAAAGATCTTTATATTGCGGTGGCAGCACAGCAGGTGTTCTCCCCTAAAGACACGGACGGGATACACGAAATCAAACGGTTGGCAAAGGAAGGAAAAGAGCGCGGATTCAACAAAAATACAAGCATTCCAGTGCTCTACTACATGTTGACCACCAATCCGGACAAGTTCGGTAAGGTGGTGGGCAAGCGCTTCGGTGGTCCTTCTTTTCTGCCGGGGATTTACAAGACCACCATGTTCAAGCTGGCAAAGTTCGACAAGTTGGACGACGAAGCCAAATCGCTGATAGGTCCAATCAGCAGCAAGGAGAAATGGAGTTTCTTCAAGTTCGCCCATGAAAGCGCATACGGCATCAATACCATTACCAAAGAGGGTTCCAAAAGGGGAAAGGTTACCATTTTCGCCCGCAGCGTGCTTGCCGACTACGGAACCAGCGGGAAATATTGGGACAAGGGAACTTCCATTTCCCTGGACAAAAAAACGGGAAAATTCACGGCGTCATTTAGAACTTTTCGTCACACCCCCCCGAACACCAAATTCGATGTCTATGTTAACGGCGAAAAGGCCGGCGATTATAATGTCTCTAAAAACGGGTTTTGGCTGAGCTTGGGCGGACGGTACATGAATCCGCTCTGGATTATCATCGGTGCAATTTTTGTGGGTACATACTTTTCCATGGTTGGTGTCGCCGGCGGTATGCTTATGGCCGCTTTCCAGGTTATTTTTATTCAGACTGCCGGTCCCATCGGACTGAATGCAGCCAATGTGCTTCGCCCGTCCAACATGGCCCTGACTCTGTTCTCCCCCCTCGGTTCGTTTTACCGGTATGCGGTCAAGGAAAGACGGGTAGCTTGGCCTGTGGGTATTTCCTTCGGGGTGGGGATTTTCATCGGTTCCATTTGGTTGGGGAAATACGCCACGCAATACTTGCCGATGAAACAATATAAAGAATGGTTGGCCATACTTGTGGTTATCATGGGCATTCGGACCCTGTACGAGCTGACCCCGAAAGTTATGGAAAAACGTAAAAACATCAAAGCCATGGTAAAAAAATTCAATGAAGCAGTGGCCAAGGCAAAAGCCGAAGGAACATCGGTGGAGATGGGGCGGATTGAACCGGTCAAGTCCGGTATCGCCGATTACCGGTTCAAGTTCTGGGGAGAGGAGTTTACCATTAATCCGTTGCTTTTTGGCTTGTTGGGTCTTGGTATCGGAATCGTCTCCAGAGCTTTCGGCATCGGCGGCGGCTTTTTGCTAGTTCCGGCAATGACCACCCTGGGGGCGCTTCCCATGTATGTGGCAGTACCGATCTCACTTATCGGGACCAGCTTCAGCAGCATCGGATCCTTTATCGGTTACCTGTTGAATGGCTATCTGCCGGATCTGTGGTTGATGATCTCCATCATCATCGGCGGATTTGCCGGCGGCATGCTCGGCAGTCGCGCTCAGAAACTTTTCAGCGAAAAGACGTTAAAGATTATCGTAGCCGCTACTTTATTCTTCCTATTCTTCCGGTTCTTCAAAATTGAAATCTGGATATAGCTTGTAATAAGGGATATATTAAGAATCACGAACACGGAGGAGAGTTTCATTGCGCTCTCCTCCGTGTCAGGTTGCCGGTCAGCCGATGTATTGCGCCTATGGCGGATATTTAAAAGCCTACGGACTGATATTTCAACTGGCAGAATAGCCGACTGGTCAACCGATCGACTGAATCACTGAACTTATGGACTCTTTATTAGACACGATCTGGGAAAAGATTACTATTGGGGCGATTGCCCTGGCCAATGGTTTTGACGCGCTCCTTTCTCCGCTTCATTTCCTCGGTCCGGCGCCGATTATTTTTCTCCTTGCAATCTTGACCGTATTTATCACCAAGGGCCTGAATCGAATTATCATCACCAAACGATTTAGTCGGTTAGGAAAAGAGTTCGGGCGCTTATACAACTTGCGTCAGGCAGCGATGGAGTGCGAAGACCGTGAAAAGGGCGCGCTGATGGAAAAAAATATCGATAAGGCCGAACTCAACAGGGTTTATTATGATTACTTTTTTGAGGGAATGTTACTCGGTCTTGTTAGAAAAGCCCTACCGATCCTCATTATACTTGCTTATATCAATGAATATTTTAAGCCGGAGCGTCTAATCGAGCTTTTCGGTCGAAACTATATATTCAAATTCAATTCAAACAGTGGCGACCCGCTCCTAATCGGTGTAATTCCCTGGTATATCCTGTCACTGGTCTTGGTGTATCTGGCGTGGTACCTGATTCATACCAGATTTGGCCGATTTAAAAAAAAAGATTCGACAGCACCCGCCCTCGCCTCGAAAAAAATTTAGTCACACTATCATATGATTACAAAATAGCCATTTTTTGACCAATGTCGGCCAGGGGTGGGCCAAGATTTAAGTTTAAACTCAAATCGAGTCTATACCATTTTGTGATATATCTCTAAGTTACTATCTACTGATAAGTATTATTGCATGTCTATCTCTACGGTCTTTTTTCTCCAGAAATCAAATCCCTAAGAGTTTATTCCAAATGGCGATCTTCGATCTGTACGGTTTCTCGCACCCATCTTATTATCCGGTTTTGCAAGCAAATTTCGCAGATAAAAGATTTAGTAAGCTATTCTTCGATGCGGCTCATTATTTCGGCGGGTTTAAGAAAGGTAACTTCTTTGTTGGATATTTGGATTAACCCTTCCAGTTTAAGATTCTTAAATGTTTCACTGATCGTCTGCTGGGTAGAACCGATCATCGCTGCGAATTGTTCCTGAGTAAATCCCAGTGGAAAAGTAATCGGTTCGTTCAAAAATTTTGAGTCAAGGAAATGCTGATAACCGATGTAGAAAAGAACCTTTAACACACGAGTCGTTACATCACAGACCATTAAATTTTCTACTTGTTCGCAGAGATATCTCAAACGCTTTCCCATCACACTCAAAATCTGCTTGGCTACAGGGTAGTTATGGGAAACCCATACTTCAAAGTCACCCTTATTGATTTTGTACAGCAGGCAAGGCAATATCGCCTGGGCAGTGGCCTTTCTCTCCCTTCCTTCTATAATTTCAGCCAGCCCAAACATCTCGCCGGATTTTCGGACCATTAATATCGGTTCTTTTCCCATCCCGGTTGTCCGAAAAATTTTTACAACACCGACCTCAAGATAGTAGCAGGCATTTCCCTGTTCGCCTTCATAAAAGATGAACTCGTCTTTTGTCACGTATAGCTTCCTTGACAGAGAAATGAATTCTTTTTTCTCATTGGGGAGATACTTGAAGAAATCATTTTCGCTCAGGTGCCATTGGGCCTTTTGCATCGACTATCCTTTTAAAAAATGGGTAAATCCCTTAATAATTAAAATTGCTGTTTTTGCATTTGAAATTAAACGGCCTATGATACCATCACTGTGGGGTGATAACAAGCCGAAATTACTGCGGAGGTATTAACGGTATCTTTAAAATGTTTCATACGAAACAGCCACTTTTCGTGTCAGAAAGATAATAATAGCGCTCCAATTAATAAAATTTTGGCTAAATATCGGCCGGCCGATAGAATTTTTCTGTTTTTTTAGGGTAATCAGATGTATCGGTCATAGATTGAGAGTTCGTCTATAAACTGGTGCTGATCATTATTGGTCGCAACAACGAGGAAAAGGACAATGGTAAAAATATTAGTATGGAGTGATGTCACAGACGCTGGAATTCTCATTAAATAAATTACGAGCATTCAAGTACATTCAAATCAAAAGGGAGGATAAAAATGTCCGAGAAAACAGCTATGAACCTCGATGATATCCAGACGGAGATTATTGAAACGGATCTGCTTATCGTTGGCGGCGGGAACGCAGGATGCTTTTCCGCCATTGAGGCAAAACGGCAGAATCCGGATTTGAAGGTAACCATCATGGAAAAAGCCCACATCAGTCGAAGCGGGGCCACCGCAGCCGGGATGGACGCTATCAATACATATATTCCCGAAGGGCGGACACCGGAAGATCTGGTTCGGTGGAGTCGATCCCAGGTAGGCGGCGGCCCTCTTCGGGAAGATTTGGCACTAAGCAATGCTCGGTAGCTGAACAAAGCTGTGGATGATCTGGCCGAGTGGGGACTTCCCATCATCAGAGACGAAGACGATGAGATTCAATACCGGGGGAAGTGGGACATCTCCATTCATGGAGAGCAACTCAAACCCATCATGGCGGAAAAGGCCCTTGAGCTTGGTGCGGAAGTCTATAACCGGATCGTAGCCACCAACCTGCTGATGGATGGGGATACATGTGTGGGTGCCATGGGCCTGGGTCTTAAGAACGGCAAGTTTTATGTATTCAAGGCCAAGGCAACCATTGTCTCAACAGGAGGTGCCTGCGGTATCTACAAATCACCCACTTCTGATGCCACCAGTTCCCACCACCAGACTTGGATGTGTCCCTTTAACGTTGGGACCGGGTATGCCCTCGGCATTCGCGAAGGTGCGGAGATGACGCTCATGGAGCAGCGTTGGGTGGCCACCCGTACCAAGGATCACTGCGGTCCTGTGGATACGATCTCTGTTGGGTACGGGTCCAGTCTCATCAACGCCAAGGGTGAACGTATCCTGGAGAAGCGCTACGCACATTTGGGCGGAGACTCGGCTCCTCGTTACATTAGGGCCAATGCTCCCATGAACGAATGGCTTGAAGGGCGTGGCCCTTGCTATGCTGACACCACCCACCTGTCCGAAGAGGAAGTCAAAGAACTGAAAACGGATTATCTCAACGAACGACCCTCATATGTTTTGTTTCTGGCTTCAAGGGGACAGGATATCACCAAAGAGCCCATAGAAATTTTCGGAAGCGACCCCTATATCGTTGGGGGGCATACTTCCAGCGGGTACTGGGTGGATATTGACCGTATGACGACTGTTCCCGGCCTGTTTGCCGCAGGAGAGACCGCCGGCGGCACCCCCAACAAGTTTGTGGGCGGATGTGCCGCAGAAGGTGTGCTTGCCACCCGGGGTGCCATTAAATACATGGAATCCGTTTCTTTCTCCGATAATTACGAATCACAAATAGAAAAAGAAAGAGAAAGGTTGTTTGCCCCTTTGCTCAGAGGGCCTGAATTCGATGGTGTCTCTCCGCTCGAGATGGAGGAGAGAATGCAGCGGCTCATGGATGAGTATGCCGGCGGATACTCACAGTTTTACAGGACCAACGAGGAGAGACTGGATTACGCTCTCAAACATCTCAAGATGCTGATGGATCAGGTAAAATATCTTTATGCCAAAGACCTCCACGATCTCATGTGTGCCCATGAAGTGATTGACCGGCTGAATGTGGCTGAAATCCTGGTGCATCATCTCAAGCACAGAAAGGAGACCCGCTGGGCCGGATGGCAGACCAGAACCGATTATCCCGATTTGGATCCCGATCTGGACTGCTTTGTAGAAAGTAAGCGAAACAGAGAAACCGGAGAGATTGAGATGTTCACACGGCCCTACGAGCAGATTGTTCCCGGGGACCGTTACCAACCTTAAACTAAAGAGGAGGAATTCAATATGCCGCCGAGAATTGATTTTGAAAAATGCGACGGTTGCAAAGCCGAAGAGGAAACCCTGTGCGAGCAGGTCTGCCCGGGCGATCTAATGGCCCTTGGCAAAAACGGGAAAGCTTACTGCAGAGCTTTACGGGATTGCTGGGACTGCATGTCCTGCACTAAAATCTGTCCCAAAGGTGCTATCGAGACCCGCATGCCCTACCAGCTGGGGTATCACAAAGCCCAGCTCATCCCCATGATGGGGACCAATAATATTACCTGGACATGTATTGATATTAACGGAAAAGTCGAAAGGTTTCGCTACCGAAACCGCGTGGAGCCGGAATAGTGGACAAGGTAAAACCCAGAATTGGTCTTTACATTTGTGATCATGGAGATCGGCTGTCCAAGTCTCTGGATCTGGAGGCCCTCGTCAAAAAAATAAGTAAAAACAAAAGTGTGGGGCAAATTGAGGTTGTAAAGGATCTGTGGGCGGAGAATTTTCTTGAATCCGTAAAAAAGGATTGGACTGATGGGAAGATCAACCGGTTTTTGTGGGTGGGGCGTTTCAGTCAACGCCAGGTGCGGTTTCAAAAAGAGACACTGCATTTATTCGGGGTCAACGCCCACCTTCATCACTGGCTAGACCTGGAAGAGCAGGGGATTAGATCTAACGGGGCGGACCAGAAAATACTGGACAAAAAGGCCCTGACACTTCTCAAGATGGCCATTGCCAAGACCCGTTTCTTGGAACCCCTCGAACCGGAAGTAATATCCGCTTCCGACACGCTGCTGATTCTCGGTGGCGGGGTTGCCGGCCTGCATACGGCTGCCAGCGTGGCCTCCCTTGGGAAGTCGGTACATATTGTGGAAAAGGAGAGCGGGGTGGGCGGAAAGGTGGCCGGTCTCTCTCGATTTTATCCCCGTATCTGTGATCCCCACTGTGGGCTGGAATTCATAACGGACCAACTGTCCCAGGCCGAAAAGGTGACATTTCACACCCTGTCAGAACTTTCCGCCCTTGAAGGGTCTCCGGGCAATTTCATGGCCAGGATCCGCAAACGTCCCCGCTATGTAGATGAAGCGCGCTGCAACGGTTGCGGGGAGTGCGAAAAGGCATGCCCTGTTGAAGTCTCGGAGCCCCCGGCATTTATAGAATTACGGGAACCGGGTGAAGCCGCTGGAATTGGTGATGGTAATATTTTGCGGATCACGCATAAAGCGATCCACCCGGCCCGGCCTATGGCCTTTCCGACGGCGTTTACCGTTGACCGGGACCTTTGTTCCCCTGAGTGCAGGGAATGCGAAAAGGCATGCCCCTCTCATGCGGTTGAGCTGGATCAGACCGATCGGGAAGAGGAAATCAGGGCTGGGGCCGTGCTTGTCACAACGGGATGGGAGCCCTATCCGTTGTCCAAGGTGGAAGAATACGGCTACGGGCGATATCCCAATGTGGTCAGCAACCTGGAAATGGAGCGACTCCTTTCCCTGGGAGATCAAATTCCTAATGCCGATCCGGCATTTTCCCTGGATCGACTGAATGAGGTGGGCTTTATTCAGTGCGTGGGTAGCAGGGATGAAAGACATCTGTCCTACTGCTCATCGGTCTGCTGCTCCGCAACTATCAAACAGATCCTGCATTTCAAGGAAAAGGTCCCGGACGCCCACTGCCACGTGTTTTTCATGCACATCCGCACAACGGGTTTTGAAGAGGAGCTTTACCGGAGAGTCCGGGAACTGGGGGGTGTGGATTTCATCAAGGATAGGCCGGCTAGAATCGAAAGTGATGAAGAAACGGGTAAAATAAACGTCACGGTGCTGGATCCCGTGTTGGACAAAAAACTCAGCATGAAGCTGGACTTGCTGGTCTTGGCAGGGGGGATGTGCCCCTCCTCGGAATCTCAGGACCTGTCTGAAAAGCTTGGTCTTCCGAAAAACGACCACTCTTTTTTTGAATCCCACCTTCAGTGCTTTCCGGAAGAGAGCCAGCGGACCGGTATTTTTGTGGGGGGTTGTGCGAGGGAACCGATGAATGTGGGTCAGTCCATCGAGTCGGCTCATCGCGGGGCGATGAAGGCCTTAAGTTTTCTTCAGGGCAGCATCACCATTGAACCCAACTACCCGATACTGGATAAAACAAAGTGCGACCAGTGTAAGCGCTGCATGGAGGATTGTCCTTTTTCCGCCTATGTTTTCGATGAAAAAGAGTTTCCTTTACCCGTTCTGGAAAAATGCCGGCAGTGCGGAAACTGTATGGGCGTATGCCCCCTCCAGGCCATCTCCATACGAAACAACACGATCAGGCAGGCTGCCGCTCAGATCCAGATCCTGGAAAATTCTTTCATGGGACCGAAGGAACCGTTAGTACTTGCCTTTTTGTGCGAAAACGACGCCTACAAGGCCGCCCGAGCGGCCGTGGATCAGGGGCTGCCTGTGCCGCCCAATGTGGTCTTCATGCCGGTCAACTGCGCCGGGAACATCAATAACGCCCTTTTGGCAGACGCTCTTTCCCTTGGCGTGGATGGTGTATTTATCGGCGGCTGCAGGGACGGCCACTGTCACTATGTGTGGGGCAATCAGTTGGTGGAGAAAAGGAGCGGCGATCTGAGTGATAAGCTCAAGACGATGATGATCGAACCTGAAAGAGTCAGATTCGAACACATTGAGATTCGGGACAGCCATAGATATACAGAGCTGCTGCAGTCCTATATCGAAGATTTAAAAGCGATGGGTCCGAACCCATTTAAAATATAGATGATTGAGGCGAACCTTTTATGTTTTTCCGTGGGAGCTTATATATAGCGATTGCCGTTTTCTGTTTTGGATTGCTCTACAGGATTTCTACATGGTTTCGCTACAATCTCATCGATGAGGACCAAAAGTATCCACCGGGTGTCAGAGCTTCCGCGGCTGTAAAGGGAATCATTGCAACCCTGTTCAGCCCTAAAATATTTATTTTCATAAAAGTTTTTTTTCTCGATATTATCCTGCAAATCAGAATTTTACGGGAAAGCTTTCAGCGATGGCTGATGCATATGTGTATTTACGCCGGATTTATGATCCTGCTTCTGATGCACGCTCTGGAAATCTTTATTTCCGAACCCCTGTTTGCTGAATACTACTCAACCCTGAATCCATTCTTATTTATCCGGGATTTCGCCGGGATTGTGGTGATTATTGGGATCGGAATCGCCTTGTATCGGAGGTATTTCACAAAAGCACCGCGTCTTATAACAAATGCAATGGATCGGAATGCCATCGTTATTATAGCTGTCATCATGCTGTCGGGCATATTGTTGCAGGGCGTAAAAATTACGTCTTACTCTGAATTCAAAGCGATGGAGGAGGATTACTCAGCTCTGGAAGACCCTGCTGAAGTTCTGGCCCTGGAGACCTATTGGGTTCATCATTTCGGATTGGTGTCACCCCATGTGAAGGGTCCTGCCGATCCGGAAACCCTGGCTATGGGCCGTGAACTTCACGAGGGGTATTGTGCTGATTGTCACGCTTCCTCGAAATGGGCCTTGACCGGATATGCAACGGCCAAGCTGATCAGTCCCATTGCCTTGGCACTGGATCGGGTGAATGCGAGCACCATATTGCTATACATTCATTTCCTTGCCTGTTTCATCGGGCTGGCCTACCTGCCGTTTAGCAAGATGTTTCACATCGTTGCCAGCCCCTTGATCCTTCTATCCAATGCGGTCATGGATAAAGAGAAATCGTATCCCGCAAATCTGGCCACTAAGAGAATACTGGAACTGGATGCCTGTACCCATTGCGGAACTTGCAGTCAGCGCTGTGCTGTGGGACCTGTATTTGAGGCGATCCCCAATCCCAATATCCTGCCGTCCGAAAAAATTGTCGCATTGAAAGAACTTGCAACCAATAATACGATGAATCGGCAGCAACGTATGGTTCTTCAAGAGGGGCTGTACTTGTGCACCAATTGTCACCGCTGCACCGATGTTTGCCCTGTTGGTATCAATTTGCAGGATCTGTGGACTGCTGTCCGGGAGGAGATGTTAAAAAAGGGTGCACCCGAGTTGTCAGTACTTTCACCCCTCTCAGTCTACCGCGCTTTGATCAGCGATGATGGGGAAGAAGGTGATTATCAAAAACCGGTCCAACTGGCCCATAAAACTGTTGCCGACGCTTTCCACCAGAAGATAACAGACAACACCCTTAATCTCGAAAGTCGGGATGATAGTCTTCAGCAACAGTTGAAAATATCCATTCAGGGCAATACCTTCAGTGCTTGTTATAACTGTAAAACCTGTACAACTGCCTGTCCTCTGGTGCACAATTCCGACCACCCGCAAAAGGATCTCGGGCTGATGCCCAACCAGATTATGCATGCCGTGTCATTGGGGTTCAAGGACCTGATTCTCGGATCGAAGATGTTGTGGGCCTGTCTGGGTTGTTACCGATGCCAGGAGCAGTGTCCACAGAGCGTTCGGGTGACGGATCTGTTTTATCAGTTGAAGAACATTGCGATGGAAAACCTTCGAGAGAACGGGTCAAAGACCTAATATCAGGTGTTTAAGATGAATTTTGCCGTATTTAGATGTTGTCCGACAAATATTTTTCTTAAGCAATATGAAACGTCGACGGATGCCGTTCTGCGGATGCTGGGCATACCGTTTGTGGATATTCCGGCCTTTGGTTGCTGTGGTTATCCTTTAAAAAACATTAATTTCAAGGCCTATATCCTGTCTGCAGCAAGAAATTTAGCGCTTTCTGAAGATCGAAAAGTCAGTATTCTCACCTTTTGTAATTGTTGTTTTGGAAATTTAAAGCATGCGCAAAAACTCATGGAGGAAAATGCCTCATTAAAAGACGAAATTAATATGACCCTACAAAAAGAGGGGCTGAAATATAAGGGCGATGCCCGAGTGATGCATCTTTTTGAGGTTCTTTTTGATGTTATCGGCCTTGATGCAATCAATGAAAAACTTGTCAAAACCTTTAGCCGCAAGCTAAAAATAGCCATACATTATGGATGCCATCTCCTTAGGCCCAGCCAAACGGTACAGTTTGATAGCCCGATGACGCCTTCACTGTTTGATCAACTGGTTGAAATCACAGGGGCAAGCAGCGTTGAATGGTCGTCCAAACTTGATTGTTGCGGATCGCCGGTATTGGGCGTGTATGACGAGCTGTCCATGGATTTAACAGAAAAAAAGGTGGTCAATGCCGTGCAGTCCGGCGCGGACTTTCTATGCGTGGCGTGTCCATACTGTCAGTTGCAGTTTGATTGGGTACAGATGAGATTACAGACAAGGCGCAAAATGCGTCATACGATTCCATCCATTCTATTCACTCAGCTTGTCGGGGTTTGCCTGGGAATTGATGGCCAAAAGCTAGGACTAAATCAGCAGAATATAGATATTCAGGGCGTTATGAATTTTTTTGCCTAAACATATTTCAAGTAATTGTTGTCTGGAATAACGGGAATGTCGGTAACTATTTTATTAAAACCTATTTAAAAGGAGGTAATTATGAGTGCGTATCGAGATCTGAAAAATTTGATGCAGAAGAAGAATGCCGGTGAAAGGAGAAAGAGCATACGTTCCATTTTCATGACCCTGCTTTTGTTTACAGCCCTTGCCTGCTTGGTCGCCCAGCCAGTTTTAGCGGGGGACTACCCGAATCGGCCCATTAAGATGCTTACCATGGTAAAACCTGGTGCCCAGATTGATTTGGCGACTCGTAAGTTAGCTGAGGCCATGAGTGCTGATCTGGGAGAACCCGTACTGGTGGTCAACACGCCTGGCGGGTCCCATGGGAGCGTAATGGCCATGGACCTGAAAAACGCCAAAGCCGATGGTTACACTTTGGGCGTATCAGCTACGGCTGCATACACCTATTCGCCCCATTTCGTCAAAACAAGTTACAAGTTTGATGATTTCCAGTTCATTTCCCTGCTGGGACTCAATCAAAGCGGCCTTGTCTGCAGACCTGATCGTGGCTGGAAGACCCTGAAAGACGCTTTCGCCTGGGCCAAGAAGGAAAACAATGGAGGATTGACCTACATGTTTCAGGGTTCCGACGACCGGGACGTTATGAAGCGCATCGCCGCCAAGGAAGGGATAAGGCTTGCGCTTATGCCGAGCCAGGGTGGCCCTTCGATCATATCCGCCGTTATGGGCGGTCATGTGGATATAGGGCACTTGGGCGCCATCTTGTTTGGATATGTCCCGCAAAAATTGACATTGCTGGCCGCATCAACTCCAACAAGGCTCACGAAAATACCAGATGTGCCCACCTTAAAGGAACAGGGCTGGAACGAATCGGTTGAGATGTTTATAGTGCTGGTTGCGCCAAAGGGCCTGCCCGATGCCGTGACTTCTAAACTGGAAAAAACCATGGCCAAACTTGCAAAAGATAAAGCGTTTCGTGAATTCCTTGCTGTGAAGCTGAAAATGGGGCCTGTGACTTTTGGCAGTGATTATGCTAAAAAATATATGAGCGAAGCCTATGAAAAATTTGGGCGCCAAGCAAAAGCAGCGAAGTGAAAACGACATTGGAAGGCTGACAAAAGCGATGATTAGAGATCTCAAATTGGGATCTCTATCATGATGGCAATAAAGATCCGGGTGCAAAAAAGATGAATCTGCACCAGCAGATCGCAGGTAGTGTATACAAAGAATTCAAGTGAGGATGGTATGACGGGAAGAAAAAGGGACAGTCTCGTCTCCGGCGGCATTGCTTTGGGAAGTTTGTTTTTCTTAGTGTGGGTCATTCCGACTTTTACACCTCCATATCCGGGCTACGGTGTTTCTTCGGCACTACTGCCCGATGTGGCTTTTGGTACTATATTAGTGCTCTCATTGTTATCGCTGGGACATAATATTTTTTCTCATTTCAGAGCAAAAGCAACGAACCCCGAAGCAGGCCAATCGGGGGATATTAGCCCTGGAAGCAGGGTGCATTTATGGCACCTTGCCTGTTTCATGGTTCCCTGCCTCCTGCTGATGCCCGCTATGAAGTGGGCGGGCTTTATTCCTGCTGGGCTCCTTTTTATGCTGTTGATTCAATATCTTTGTGGCCAGCGCAAGCCCGTTACGATGGTGCTCGTGGCAGTTTGTTCGGTGGGCTTGATGTATGTGGTCATGCGTTACGGTCTTGGGGTCCCCATGCCATGAACCAATATAATTACAAGTGGAGTCCGTATGCTGGAACTGATTATTGCAGGATTTCTTGATTCACTGCAACCTTTCAATTTGCTGTTTGTGTTGGCGGGTGTCACGGTGGGTATGATTGCCGGGGCCATTCCGGGCGTTAACGGGCCTATGGCCATTGCCCTGTGCGTACCGTTGTCGTACTACATGTCTCCTGTGACGGCCATCGGCTTTCTCGTGGGTCTCAACAAAGGGGCCTTTTTCGGGGGCTCTATCTCCGCCACATTGCTAAATACGCCGGGTACGCCTGAAGCAGCAGCCACCTCGTGGGATGGCTACCCATTGGCTCTGCAGGGCAAGGGTGAAAAGGCTTTGCGTATGGCACTCTATGGGTCGGTATCGGGGGATGCCTTTGCGACACTTGTGCTGATTTTGGTGGCTGCGCCACTTGCGGCGGTGGCCCTGTACATGGGACCGCCGGAAATATTTGCCTTAATTTGCCTGGCCATGACCATCATTGCAGGACTGGGAGGCCAATCCCTTGCACGGGGACTTATCGCCGCTGCTTTAGGAATTTTTGTCGGCACCATCGGTATGGAGCCGGTATCTGCACTGCCGCGTTTGACTTTTGGCATATATCAATTGGAAAGGGGCATAGCCCTTATACCGATCGGCATCGGGATGTTGGCTTTTTCTGAAATCATCCTCCAATTGGAGCGCCGAAGCCTTAATGATAAAAACGGTGTTAGCAATACCTGCACATTGTCATTCTCCCCTGATCCGAAAGATCGTTTCATCTCCTGGCGAGAGTATCGCGGCGTCATCAAAACGCTCCTACGTTCATCTGTGGCAGGTACAGCGATTGGTGCCATGCCCGGCCTTGGTGCACCGGTGGCCTCATTTTTTGCATACGACCAGGCAAGGAAAAGATCAAAAACACCCGAAGCGTTTGGTAAAGGCGCCCTTGAGGGCATCGCCGCTTCGGAATCCGCCAACAGTGCGGTTTGTGCCTCCAGCCTGATCCCTTTATTTACCTTGGGGATTCCGGGTAATGTGGCCGCGGCCCTGCTTATCGGCGCGTTTGTAATACACGGCATGATTCCCGGCCCTTTGATGTTCGAAAAGAATGCGCAGTTTATCTACACCATATACGGCAGTTTAATCTTAGCCAATATTTTTTTGCTGGGTGTTGGGCGTTTGGGACTAAAAGCGTCTTGCAAGGCGGTACAAACACCTCCGACGATCCTTTATCCCATTATTATCTTCACCTGCCTCATGGGCTCATATTTGGGGGCCTATAACGCATTTGATGTAACATTAATGCTGTTTTTTACCTTTCTTGCCTACTTCATGAATAAGTTTGGTTTTTCCCATATCTGTTTTATTATAGGATTTATTCTGACCCCGATTTGGGAAACGGCGCTTCAGCAGGTCATTATCTCATCACAACTTGATACTTTTCTGTTTTTTAAGCGCCCCGTGGCGATGATTTTAATGATTATTACGGGCTATATCGTCGTAAAGACAAGTATTGGTTCGATGAAAAAAAAATGAGAATATGAACATGACAAATCAGACCAACAGCTTTGAAAGAGATATAGTTTATCTTGACTGGCCTGAGGAGCGAGCTGGTGGAGATACTCATTTTCCCCGTTGGAATCAACCAGGTTCAAACATTTGCCTGGACTTTCACGGGGATCCTGTACAGGCTCAACTGGTGATTTTTTCCGACGGCAACCATCATATGGCCCTCAGGGAATGCCTGGACCTGTTTTTGCAGCAAAACAGCGGTTTGCCCGATATCTTCTACGCCACCACTCCGCCGGGTCCCATTGTTAACATACTCAAAAAGGGCGGTCTGCAAATGGGCAACCTGATTATCAATGTCTCTCCTCACGTGTTTATAAGCCCCCCGGGAGTTCTGGATAATCTCGTTGCAGACGGATTTATGTCCGAACATATTCCCCTAGTCCGAAACCAGGGCAATGTTTTGCTGGTAAAAAAAGGCAATCCAAAGCAGATTTTCAACGTATCGGACCTTATGCGTGTGGATATTCGGCTCTTTTTGTCCAACCCGGAAACAGAGAAAGCCAGCTTTACGGCCTATTACAACACCCTCAAGGCAGTGGCGGCTGCGCAGGCCGCCGATCCGGATTTTCCGGACGATAAAATTGAGCAGGACCAGGTTCTTTTCGGAAAACGCATTCATCACCGGGAGGCGCCCCAGGCAGTGGCAGATGGGTCGGCGGATGTGGCTGTGGTCTTTTATCACCTTGCTTTGCGCTACCTTCGGATCTTCCCTGATCTTTTTGACGTAATTCCCCTGGGGGGAACTTTAGCTAAACCTGATCCTCTGGCCGGCAACATTCTCTGCAAAACTCACATGGGCCTGGTGGGAGACGGTGGCGTGTGGGGCCGAAGACTTATTTCCTTTCTTAGCTCAAATCAGACGATTGAAATATATCAACATCACGGCCTGTTAAAGCTATAGATTGCTTCTGCAGTATCGGCGCCTTCCTACGTCTACCTGATGAACGGCTATCTGTCGGATATGTGGCTGATGATATCCATCATCATACCTTCCGATTTTAACTCTGCTGGCCTATGTGAACGAAGCATACCGGTCATCTAATTTATCAAAACTTTTTGGGCGTGACTATATCTTCAAATTTGGAGGCGACCCGGGGCAACCGATCTCGATAGGGGCTGTCTTCTGGTTCGTCGTCTCCCTTTTATTAATTTATTTGGGATGGTATTTCGTTAAAAAAATCTACGCTCGCCGTGCAGCGTCCGCAGAGCAAGCCTCGGAATAAATTCCTGCTTCACATTCCCATTTTGTACCTTCGTGTTTTATCGGTGACCTAATAGGTCATATCTAAACTTCAACGATGCCGGTGGCTTATAAATGGAGTTAATCAGCGACCACCAGCTCTGCTGGTGATCGCTGATTTGGGCGTTGACAGTACCGAAAACAATGTGATATCCGTTTGTTATCTCGGTGCAGCGGCCGAATCCATTTTACGGATTTCGCCCCGTTCTTTTATGCATACCGGTATTCAATCCATATTGAAAATATATGAGGCTTAGAAACGTTTGAAACACAACATACGTCCATCCTTATTATTTCTGGCTTCATTCTTGTTGCTGATTTTGACCCCGAATCCGGTCCTGGCCACCCAGGGCCATGGCGGTATTGAGGGGGTCTATGCCCACCAGATCGCACATCTTTTTTTCATCATCTCCATGGGGGGGCTCATCTATTGGTTGAGACAACGAGGGCTTGTTCGCGAAAAGGGGTGGCGGTTGATACAACTTTCAGCTTTTTTTTTCATTCTGTGGAATCTGGACGCATTTCTGGTTCATCTGTTAGATGACCAGATGAAAATGATACAAGTCAAACGAATCGGTTCCTTGAACATCCGGATTACCGATCTGTATGACAGCAATGCCCTTAAGAATTTATACTATTTTGCCAAGCTGGATCATCTGTTGTGTGTGCCGGCGATCATTTTTTTGTATTTGGGATTAAGACGGCTTTTAAAAGACCAAAAACATGACCAGGCCGGGCAGGCGGAGGACCGGACATGATTTTTTCCGCCATACCCATATGGCTGGTAGATATAGCCGGCTCCATCCTGATGATTATCTTCTCTTTCCTGTGTCTGCTGCTGGCCCATGAGCTGAGAAGTCACGACCGCAACAATGTGATTTGGACCTATCTTTTATGGGTCAGCTATGGTCTGGCGCTCTTTGCTGTTTCACGTTCCATCGGACACATCCTGAAACAGGCTCTTTTATTGTCAGGGCAAACAGCTGCATGGAGCGCTATCCGACCTTTCAGCGGTGCCATCAATACGTTGATGTTTGTTGTTGTCGCCTCGATTACGCTTTTTTTTGAACGGACCTGGGTAATCTACCAGCAAATATTAAAAGATAAACAGGCGCTGCAGTCCGCTCATAAAGAACTTGTTTATATGAATCAAAACCTCGAGCAGATGGTTTCCGCGAGGACCCGGGCCTTGACCCGATCCGAGCATAAATATCGCCGAATCTTTGAAGGCTCAAAGGATATGATTCTGGTCACCCAAAAGGATGGTTTGATTTTGGATCTGAATCCGGCTGGATATAAAATTCTGGGAATGAAAGACTCTGATACAGCCTGGAACAACAAAAGGTTCCAGGACTTTTTTACCGACGCGGCCTGCTGGGACACAATGATGGATACAATAGACCATCAGGGTTTTGTCGCCAGTTTTGAAATCGATTTAAAAAACCCGTACAATAGAACAAGTAAGTCTTTAATCAGTGGGAGCCTGGACAGAGAAACAGAGGAAACCGGAGGAACTATTCACTTCCTGGTAAAGGACATCGAGCAGCGAAGGTTAATGGAAAAACAGATGGCCCAGGCGGAAAAACTCGCCTCTATTGGACAGCTATCGGCGGGAGTCGCCCATGAGATAAATAACCCACTGGGCATCATACTCGGCTACACACAGCTTTTGCTGAAAAACAGGGGCACTGAAGAAGAACGGCATGATGACTTAAAGACCATTGAAAAAAATGTAAGAAACTGTAAAACAATTGTTGAAGATCTTCTCAGTTTTGCCAGAGGATCGGAATCTAAAAAAGAAATCACCCGGATTCATGATATCATCGATGACGTCTTAAATTTTATGCAGCACCATTCCAACCTGGATCATATTAAAATTTCAACCAACTATGATCCCCAGGTACCTCCTATGGAACTCGATGCAAAGAAGATAAAACAGGTATTCATCAATCTTTTGATGAATGCAAAGCACGCGATAGACCAGAAAGGTGATATAAAAATATCCACCGGCTTCAACCCTGCCGCCAATCAACTCCTGGTTAAGGTAACAGACAGCGGATATGGGATCGACAAAAAAAATTTATCCCGTATTTTCGATCCTTTTTTCACCACAAAACCCACCGGTGAAGGAACCGGTTTAGGTCTGTCGGTCAGCTATGGCATTATTAAGAACCATGGCGGTGATATCGCGGTGGAAAGTGAAATCGGCAAAGGCTCGACATTTAAAATTACATTGCCGGTGGTACCAAAAAACAGAGGAATGGATTCTAATTAAAGAAAAGGAAAAATTTCAGACAGGATTTACAGGATCATCTGGATAAATTTTTTTTGTGTCTTCTTAACGAGGACTTCGGGTATTTAATGCCCTTCTTTGTCCTTAACATTGAACCCTGAACCTGTGAACCATTACGGAAATATCCCATGACCCCGTCATTATTAGTTGTCGACGACGAACAGGACATGCTGCAGCTTCTCAGGAGAAGCCTGGAGTCCGAGCTGGACTGCAAAGTGCAAACGGCTTCATCCGGAGAGAAAGCCCTGCAATTTCTCGCCGCCGGTACATTTGATCTGGTTTTAGCCGATATCAAAATGTCTGGAATGAACGGGCTGGAATTGCTTGAATCCATTAAAAGAGATACCCCGGATCTCACCGTCGTTATGATGACGGCCTTCGGTCACATCGAAATGGCGGTGGGTGCCATGAAACGCGGTGCTTATGATTTCATTACCAAACCCTTCGAGCTGGACTCCCTGGTTTTGCGGTTGGAAAAAGCACTGGAAAGAAGCAGATTGATCAGGGAAAATATGCGACTCCAGCGTGAAATCCGTGAGGACAGTGCCTTTCATAATATTGTCGGCAAGAGCTCCATTATGCAAAGGATATATGAAACCATACAGATGATGGCCAAGACAGATTTAACAGTGCTGATTACGGGAGAATCGGGAACCGGAAAAGATCTCACCGCCCGGGCCATCCACGCATTGAGCTCTCGCAGTAAGCGACCGTTTGTAGCTGTAAACTGCCCTACGGTCCCGGAAAATATTCTTGAAAGTGAATTGTTCGGCTATAAAAAGGGCGCCTTCACTCATGCCGTCCAAGATAAAAAAGGGCTGTTTCAGGAGGCGCATCGCGGCACCATTTTTTTGGATGAAATCGGCGATATCAGCCCGACCATCCAGGCAAAACTGTTACGGGTGCTGCAGGAAAAGGAGTTTAAACCGCTGGGCGATACCAAGTCGGTTGCGGTGGATGTGCGTATTATCGCCTCCACCAACCAGGTCCTTAAAGAAAAAATTAAAAAGGCGGAGTTTCGGGAGGACTTTTTTTATCGATTAAACGTGTTGCCCATTCACCTGCCCCCTTTAAGAGAGCGTCGTGAAGATATCCCCCTAATCGCCAATCATTTGCTGGTGAAACATTGCCGAAAATTAAACAAACCAAACAAGAGAATCTCCACTGAGTTGCTGGAATTTTTTATCAACAGAGCCTGGGAAGGGAATGTCAGGGAAATGGAAAATCTGATCATGCAGGGCATATTATTTTCCAGCGACGACGAAATCCATCCGCGGGATGTAGGCCTGAAAAAAGAGACCCGAACTGCCTGTCTTGTAAACGGCACTTCCCAGGAGCTACCTTATAAAAAAGCCAAAGAACAAACCCTGCAATCGTTCAACACCAATTACATTAATAATCTTCTTGTCGAAAGCAAAGGCAATGTGACCCAGGCGGCCAGACTCTGCGGACTTGAACGCCAGGCGCTGCAGCAGATCATGCGTCGTTACGATATTAAAGCTGATCTTTTTCGAAACCGAAAGTGAGAAACGATACAATAGTTCACAGCAGGACGCAAAGACAAAACTTAAGTTTGTTTGTTATTTTCAAATTCCGCCACCAGTTTCGTTATACCCTCAAAATCAAAATCCTCTGCCAGTTGTTTGAGACGATCACAAATGGGTACCATTGCCTTTGAGCGGAATTTTACCTCATCGGCGATCGAACTGATTTGCTTGAAATCCCCCAACTCGGATGCCTCCTGAATACGACTGACCATTTTTTCTATCAGTTCGGGCGGGACTGTCGACAACATAACGGTGGAAGACACAGCGGGTTTCTCTTCGGGCCGGGAGCCCAAAGTTTGAACGGCCTGCAAGGCTCGGGAAACAGCTTTTTCCAGTTCCATAAACTTTTGAGCCAGCTGTTCCGGTGTTGAGATCTTCTTTGGGCCGCCCCTGATAAGTTTTTCCATTCCAACAGTGGCAGTCTGAAGATCCGTAGCCGCCAGATTGCCGGCTAATCCTTTCAGGTTGTGCACCAGGCTGTGAGCCCTGCTAAAATCCCCTGCATCCAGTGCCTGACGGATTTCATCGGCAATTGCCGTATAGTTGCTGCCAAAATCGAGCAGTAATTTACGGTAAAGACGTTTGTTCCCCATGAGCCGCCGCAAACCCACCTCAAGGTCAAATCCCGGAAGCGAATCCGGAAGATCATCGGCAGACGGTTTCGCCGGCACCGAAGGGCGAGCTGTAACAAATGGCTGCCGGATGACAGTCCGCTGTCCATCCGGCTTGATCCATTGTCGCAAGGCTGCAAACAATTGATCCGGATCAATGGGCTTGGTCACATGGCCGTTCATGCCGGCTTCCAAACTTTTTTCCTCATCACCTGCCATGGCATGGGCGGTCATGGCGATGATGGGGAGACTGGAGGTTGGAGTTCTTTTCTTTTTCTTCTCTCTCCCGCCTTCTGCTCTCCATACATCAGAATCCGCGTTAGCGGAAACTGATTCCCACTTCCGAATCGTCCGCGTGGCCGTGTATCCATCCATCACCGGCATCTGTACATCCATCAGAACCGCATCGAAATTTGTCTTTTTCACAGCGTCGACCGCTTCCTGACCATTGTTCGCGATGGAGACAATAAGGCCGGCATCCTCCAGGATTTCTCGAGCCACTTGCTGGTTGATTTCATTGTCTTCCACCAGCAGGATCCTGGCACCCCGAATCTCCTGCAGAGCGTCGGCTTCCTTTTGGCGCTTGGTAAGACGTGACGTCTCGGGTATCTCTTCGCCAAAGGCCTGCATGACAGCATCAAAAAGCACGGATGCGTTTACAGGCTTGATTAAAAATCCGTCCAGACCGCTATCCTCTGCTTTTTGCATAATTTCTTCCCGGCCGTAGGCCGTCACCAGGATGATGATGGGAATCTTGCTGAGAGTTGGATTATTTTTGATACGGCCGGCGGCTTCGATACCGTCGATACCCGGCATCTTCCAGTCCATCACGACCAGCTCGAATGGCTTTTCCCCGGCGGCATTTTCAATTTCGGTGATGCCTTCTTCCCCCGATGCTGCCAGTGCGACGTCAAAAGAAAATGATTCCAGCATATCTTTTAAAATTTCTCTTGAGGTGACATTGTCATCTACCACCAGGGTTTTCAAACCCCGCAAATCAGTTGAAATTGAAAAACCTTTCTGTGCTTTATCCTTTCCCATTCCAAAATTTGCCGTAAAGATAAATGAAGTACCTTGACCGTATTCGCTTTCTACCCAGATTTCCCCATCCATCATATTGACCAGTTTTTTACTGATGGCAAGACCTAACCCGGTACCGCCGTATTTTCGAGTGGTGGAGGTATCGGCCTGGCTGAAGGACTGAAAAAGTTTGTTCATCTGCTCTGTCGTCAAGCCGATGCCGGTATCACTGACCACAAATTTTAATGTGACCTGATCCGCGTTGTACCCTACCTTCTCAATAGAGACGACGATTTCACCGGATTCGGTAAATTTGACGGCATTGTTGGTCAGGTTGATAAGCACCTGCCCTAGCCTCAGGGGGTCGCCTACCAGGTGGCGGGGCACATCATGGGCAGCGGCGAAGAGGACTTCGAGATTTTCTTTCTCCTGGGCTTTGGTCGAAACCAGATTTGCCAGGTTGTCCAGAACATCATCCAGATTGAAATCCACAGCTTCCATGTCCAGCTTGCCGGCCTCAATTTTGGAAAAATCCAGAATATCGTTAATGATACCCAGAAGAGAATTGGCTGATGATTGAATTTTTTTCAGGTAATCCCGTTGTTTGGGGTTTAGATCCGTCTTCAGAGCCAGATGGGCCATGCCGATAACGGCATTCATGGGTGTGCGGATTTCATGACTCATGTTGGCTAAAAAATCACCCTTGGCCTTATTGGCGTCATCGGCGGCCTGTTTGGCCAGGATCAGTTCCGCTTCCATTTGCTTACGTTCGGTTATATCCTGCTTAACCGCGACGAAATGGGTGATCTCGCCCTCCTCATTTTGAATGGGTGAAATAGAGGCACTTTCCCAAAATTCCTCCCCGTTTTTCTTTTGATTAATGAGGTCACCCTGCCAGCTTTTTCCGCTAAGAATTGTCTGCCACATTTCTTGGTAAAATGATGCCGGCAGACCCCCTGACTTTAATATTTTCGGATTCTGTCCGATGGCTTCTTCAACGGAATAGCCGGTGACTTTGCTAAAGGTGGAGTTGACATATTCGATGGTCCCGTTTTTGTCGGTGATCACCACTGAAGCCGGGCTGTGCCTGGTTGCCAGGGACAGCTTGCGGAGCTGATCCTGGGCGATCCTTCCTTCGGTAATGTCGACAATGGAACCGGCCATGCGGTAGGCTTGACCGTTATCATCCCAAATGGCCTGTCCGCTGATTCGAAACCAGCGGTACTCACCGGATTTGCATCGGAGGCGACACACTTCATTAAAAGGAACACGATTATCGAGATGATTTTGCAAAGATGCCGCCAGCGCTTCAAGATCGTCCGGATGGGTGATATTGACAATGTTGGAAAAGGATTCATCAAAACTATCGTCGTCATAACCAAGAAGTCTTTTGAACCGCTCGGATGACCAGCTCCGGCCGGTTTGCGGGACCCAGTCCCAAATCCCGGCACCAACCCCTTGAACCGCCAGCGCAAAGCGCTCTTCACTTTCTTTAAGTTTCGCCGTTCTTTCTTGGACCCGGTGTTCCAATTTGTCATGGGATTTTTGCAATGCCCGGTTCGCTCGCCCATCGATTAAAACAGCAAACGTCAGGGAGCCCAAGGCAAGCAAAACCGTAATTCCCAATACGATCACAATCACGTTACGCGCTGTGCGATAGGGGTTTAGCGCATCGGCCTCACTGATTTCCGTTGCCAGCCCGATGCCCAGATTACGATCCCACAACCAGGCACCGTATACCAGCACCCCTCTGTAATCACGATAACCCGCAACATTGACACCTGGGTTGCCTTTGGTGGCCTGCGCGGCCATCACTGTCAGGGGTTGTTGATACCTGGGAACCTTAGGTGTAAATCCCTTCAACATGTTACCGCCGGGATCACGGATGCTAATGGATAGAATAGCCTTTTGGCCGGTCTCAATCAGACCGATTTTACGTAGATCTTCATCAAACCGACTCTCGGAAAGTAGTTTACCATATCTTTCAAATGCATAAGTTTCCCCGGATTTTCCGATCCGGCCCAGCTGGATCATGCGTGTAAAATCATTGGAAGGATCGACTCTCTGTGTTAGTACCGCAATTATTTGACCGCCGGGATCTATTATGGGTGCTGCAAAAAACATAGTTGGCTGAGCTTTATTCTTGAGATTGGAAGATGAGTTCAAAATGACATCAGACCAGATTGGCGGAATCATAACGGTCTCGCCCCGAAATGCCCGGTTGAGAAGGTCCAGTGCCTGGCCGGCAATCAAATTTTTTACGCCAATATTACTGTCACGCATGGAGGCAATATTGATAAAGTCCGGGGCGATAACAAAAAAACCGGCCTTGCCGAAGCGGTCTTTGTTATTCCGGAAAAATTTACGTAAGTCCTTCAGACCCCGGCTTTTGAGCAGAATTTCCCTGTTGCGGGGCATTTGCAGTTGATGCTCGACCAGAAACACGATGCGCGAGTCAGCCGCAAGCCGGCTGAGGTGGAAGGTTTTGTTTTCGGCCCAGAGGTTGAGGGATTCCCGGGTTGTCTGCAGAACCGTTTGGAGGGCGTCGCCGGTATCTGTTTGAATTTTCTTCTTAACATTGTTCAGCGCTACCCACGCTAATATAACCACCAGTGCTATGAAGGAGACGGCTAAAATGACGACAGGGGTTAAGTTTTGGGTCGATCCGTTCTGAAACAACGGTCTATTTTTTCGGTAACGTGAGATCATTTTTTCTGCTCCCAGCCCGGAAAGTACGCCACTATTACGAGAAAATCAATACGAATCGTATTCGTTTGACATGAGCGGTATTATGGGGATTTTTTCCAGTGAATCCTTTCGGATGACCCGTGAAGCAACCTATGGCGTTCTTCTAAAACTCCGTAACAGGCTTAAGCTCTACCGGCCGATAAATCTGCCCATGGCCCGGCGGCATGGAGTTATACACCCATTTAATTTCCACGGTTCCCAATTTTATGAATCTGAAGCGCCTAAAGCCATGAAAGACCCCCCGGACTATGACATCCTCCATCCCCATCGTAAGGCCGAACGCTGCGATCCAGGGTGTTTTTATTCTGCCCTATCCATAAAATAATATCAATTACTTGCAAGAAATTATGGACAAACGCCTCCGGATGAGGTATAAAACAAGCCATATGACACTTCATTCCGGAGGTAACTGCATTGAACCTGTTAAAAG
>JAJRVC010000392.1 GCA_024277475.1 Deltaproteobacteria bacterium | reverse complement strand
TGTTATCAGTCCCGTGGGCATGCTGGGTTAAGCCCATGCCCCAGATGAATATGGTTTTTTTGTCATGAATCAGTTCGGCGACTTTTTCCAGCTCTTCACGCTTCACCCCGGCCCGTTTGCAAGCCGCATCGACATCAAGATTTGCAAACGTCTTACACAACGCATTGAATCCGATGGTCTGCTTTTCACAAAATTCCCGGTCATGCCAATCTTTATCGATGATAATTTTACCCAAAGCCTTGATCCAGAAAATGTCCGTACCGGGCTTGACTTTCAGGTGAACGACTGCGTTCCTGACCAGATCTGTTTCACGGGGATCAGCCAGAATTAGATTGAGACCGCCTTTTTTAGCACGTTTTTTGACCTGCATCCAGATGACCGGGTGGGTAAAAGTCGTGTGGGCTCCCACCAGAAAAACCGTTTCGGTGGCTTCATAGTCCTCCAGAAAAGTGCTGACCGCACCGTACCCCAATTGCTGCCTTAAAGCGGCTTCGGTGGGGCCGTGGCACAGCCGGGCGCAATTATCGACGTGGTTGTTGCCGATGACGGCGCGCTGAAACTTTTGCGAAAGGTAGGCCTCCTCGTTGAGGATTTTGCCGCTGCACAGCATCCCGATACTTTCAGGGCCGTATTTTCCGGCGATTTCCTTCAGGCGCCGGGAGGCAAACTGGATGGCCTCACCCCAGGAAACAAGTCCCAGCTGGTCTGCTTTTCGGATATAAGGTTGCGTCAGACGTTCTTCATGGCAGATAAGCTCATGCACCGTGAATCCCTTGACACAGGCGTACTTGGCGTTTAATTCGGGATTTCGCCCCGCAGCCCTGCTTTTAACCGGCCGGCCGTTTTCATCAAGCGCCAGGTCAAGGTTGCAGCCAACCCCGCAGTAGGGGCACACAATGGGTATGGATGTTATCATCACTTTGCCTCCTTCCGGCAGCGACTTTCTCCGACCTGGCGATTAGTTAAACCGGTATATCCATGATATCAAATAGATCTCATAATTCATCATTACCATCCAAACACACGCGTGTCTATTTATTAATTTCTTTATGAAGGAACTGCATATCCAATCCTTGACAATACTACGGTGTGGTTTTTATACTTGCATAGGTTGAGTGGTCCGGGTTAGGCTCTTATGGGGTTTTTCCTGACAACATGTTGTAAGAAACACATGAACGTCGAACATCGAACGTTGAATGAATGTATTCTGTCTGTTTTAAAAAGATTAAGCGAAGCGTTTCCATCCTTCGAAATTCAATCGTCAATCTTCAATTCCGGGTTGGGATTTAAGGATTAAAAGCCGTCGGATTTAGCATAGTTCGTTGCGGATTCACCAGGCTGAGCGGATCGGTTTTCGGACTAAAACAACAGGAGAGAAACATTGACAAACAAAAAACCATACGTAATCGCATGCGCAGTGCTGGCGCTCGATATTAAGAATGCCGCCGAAAAACTGGGGCTGGAAATAGGCGTAAAATTTTTGGAAGGCGGCCTTCACAATCGTCCCGATCTGCTTCGAAAAAAACTTCAGGCTGCCATCGACGAGCTTTCCGCCTCAGATCGGTGTGACCGCATCGTAGTCGGATACGGTGTCTGCGGCCGCGGAACCGTTGGCATTCAGGCCCGCAACATCCCCCTGTCGATACCGAAGGTCCATGACTGCATTGCACTCTTTCTGGGGGGCGATGCCGCTTACAGGGCTGAGTTCAAAAAATATCCGGGCACTTACTATATATCGGCCGGTTGGTATGAAGAAAAGACCGAACCCCTTTCCCAGCGAAAGCTGACGGCCTATTACGGAGACCAAAAGCTCAATTATGGCGAGCTGGTGGATAAATACGGCGAGAAGGCCGCCAAAGAGACCTTCCAATTTTTGAGCACCTGGCAAAAGAATTATCAAAGAGCCGCTTTCATCGAAACCGGGGCGAAGCCTTCACCCAAATATGAAGAATACGCCATGGAAATGGCGGCCGAATACAAGTGGCAATACGAAAAAATTACCGGTAACCGGATCCTGATAGAAAAACTTCTGACCGTAAACGAGACGACCGATGAAATCCTGGTTGTTGCACCGAATCACGTAATTGAGTTTGACGCCCTTCAATCGACACTTTCAGCCAATCCAATCTGGGTCGCGGAATCGAGCCGATCGGACGAGCCTGAAATCATGATACTGAAAGATGACGGCGACCCTGTAAAGGGGGCCGCCAACCTGAAAATCGGCTTGGGGATCGATGCCGGTGGAACTTACACCGATACGGTCATCTATGACCTCGGCAAAGGCGAGACCCTTTGCAAAAGCAAATCGCTGACCACGAGATGGGATTTCACCCTGGGCATCGGTAAAGCCATGGCCGGACTGGATCAGGATAAGCTGGGCCGGGTTGAGATGGTATCGTTGTCGACCACCCTGGCAACCAACGCCATTATTGAGGGTGAAGGCCAGAAGGTCGGCATGATTATCATGCCGCCCTATGGGCGTTTCGAGACGGAAGACATCCCGTACGAACCCAAGGCCGTGATTTCGGGACAGCTTGAAATTACAGGCAAAGAAATCAGTCCGGTAGACGAAAAGGAGGTCAAAGGCATCGTACGGCGGATGGTTGCAGAGGAAGATGTCAAGGCCTTTGCCGTGTCCGGATATGCCGGTGCCATCAATCCTGTCCATGAACTGAAGGTCAAACGGATTATTCGTGAGGAGACCGGGCTGTTCGTCACCTGCGGCCACGAACTGTCGGATATTCTGAACTTCAAAACTCGCGCACACACCGCCATGTTGAATGCCCGTATCATCCCTAAACTGGCCAAGTTGCTGCTGGATTTGGAGAAGGTGCTCGAAAAACTCGGTATTTTTGCTCCCATCGTGGTCGTGAAAGGTGATGGGACCCTGATGAGTTCTGAAATGGCCAAGGAACGACCGGTAGAGACCATTTTGTCGGGGCCGGCGGCGAGTGTGGCCGGAGCGCGACATCTGACGGGATTGAAAAGCGCGCTGGTGGTTGATATGGGCGGAACTACCACGGATACCGCGGCCCTGACAGACGGCATGGTGAGCGTATGTGAGACCGGATCCAATATCGGCGGGCACAAGACCCACGTAAAGGCCCTGGAAATCCGCACCGCCGGTCTGGGCGGTGACAGCCTGATTCAATGGGATAAGGGACGCTTTTGTATCGGACCCCGCCGGGTGGCGCCCATCGCCTGGTTGGGTGCGACCTACCCGGGGACGGACAGAGCCTTGAAATTTCTCGACATGCATCTGGATCGGCATGCCGTATCCACCCGTGACATGCAGATTCTGGCCCTGACCGGTAGCGTGGACAACTTAGCCTTGACGCCCCAGGAGGAAAAAATTCTGACCCTCCTGAAATCCCGGCCGTTTTCCATTGACGAGCTTATCAAACGAACCGGGGTCCTTCTCGAAAACAGCCTTAAACTCGAACGACTGGAGGACGGTTTCATCATCCAGCGGTGTGGCTTGACGCTGACCGATCTTTTGCATGTGACGGACCGGTTCGATCGGTGGAGCAAAAAATCCGCGCAAAGCTACTGTCGGATGTTCTCCCGCCTGACAAAAATGGACATGACCGACATGGCCGAACATCTCCTGGCCATGGGTGTTGAAGGTCTGACCCTGGAGCTGTTGAAAAGGCAACTGGATGAAGAGACCGACCCCGAAGCCCTGCACACCTGCCCCGTATGCCGGACTCTGGTTAAAAACCTGCTTTCAGGCGGGAGCAATCAGTACGCCGTCCGGATCAACCTGAAGCGGCCGGTAGTCGGCATCGGTGCACCGATCCACTTTTTCCTGCCACAGGCCGCCGAAGCCCTGGGCGCCAAAGCGGTATTGCCGCAGGATGCGGATGTGGCCAACGCCATTGGAGCCATCACCAGCAATATAGTGGTGAAGCGCCACGTGCGCATTATCCCCAATCAGGAAGGCGGATTCCTGATCGAGGGACTGGCCGGTGCCGGACATTTTCAAAAATTTGCTGACGCCGACGCCTTTGCACGGACGGAGCTGGCCCGCATGGTGAGGGATCTGGCCCGGGCCGCCGGTACCAGCTCCCGGGTTGTAAAACTAAAAACCGAAGATCAGATTCCAGCCACCGCCAACGGCAAACAGATCTTCATGGGTCGGATCATCTACGCAAAACTGACCGGCCAACCCGATATTGTAACCAGGGACAATCATTGTCGGTTGGCGGCAGCTGCAAGCTAGCGAGACAAAATCATCCAGCAGCGTTTTATAGGCACTATGAAACTACATATAGTTGGAACAACAAACCGCAGAATATTGAATATCGACGGAATTAAAAATTGATGTGGCCGCAAAAAGGCACAAAAAACACAAAAATTAAATTTTATACTCAATAATTTCAATAGGTTATAAGATCAAAATTCGAGAATTTTGACTTTTTACGAGATTGTCAAAATTGGAGGTTGCCGATTAACTGTATCCGCAATCAAAGGGCAATAACTGAATTTTCACTATCTCCAAATGGTGTCGGCACAAATCTGTCTGCACCGGCATCATTTTTCCAGTTCCTATTGTCCAGCAGATAGCGAAACTGGTATTCCCGCCCCTTCGCCAGATTCAAAGTTGCCGTAAATGCCCCCTTTTTTAATTTTTTCATAGGCGTCGAGAAATAATCCCAGTTGTTAAATTCCCCGACCACATGGGCGGTTCCGGCTGAATTTCCTATTTCTTCAGAAATCCGAAAAGTAACTTTGCAAACCGGCTTGGTTTTTAGATATTGTTTTTTAATGCTCATGATACCCTTCTCCTAAAAATATGTCTGATAATTA
>JAJRVC010000391.1 GCA_024277475.1 Deltaproteobacteria bacterium | reverse complement strand
GTTTCAGCCAGCAGCCGATAGCTGAGGCTGTGCCGGCCGCGGGCCAGGCGGTGTACGAAAAGACACACCTTGCGATCGCGGTACTCCACATAGGCACCCATCTCGTTGCCGTTGTAGCCGCTGCGAACTTCGACCGGTTCAAACCCGGCTGCCTTGAAATCTTCAAACACCAGGTACTCATAGTCGTTTTTGCTTTCTATAGTAAGCTCTACCTCCACCAGGTCTCCGCTTTTTACCGTCGACAGGTTTTTCAATGGTTCGCGCGCATACTTCTCCACCTTGCGATCCACCACCTGGCCGTGTGAGCCAACGTCCTTTATCTTTTTATCCACTTCGTTCAAACGGTAAAGGCTACGATTGACCTTGATCTCCAGACCTTCCCGCGTAATAAAATTTTCCAGGGTGAAATAATCCAGATAGGCATTAAAATAAATCGGACCCCGGCCGGATTTGCGCAGTGTCAGCGTATGAGTACCTGTGGCGATATCCAACCCTTCAAGAATGAATTTGTTGTCAAAGGCAAAAAGATTTTCAGCATTGATTCTCACCGTCTTCTTTTTTAAGCCGTCAAAATAAATGTCCAGGGTTAAATCCGGCCGATCTTCGCCGCCGGCGGTCAGGTATTCCGCTAACGCCTCCACGATGACTGCCGTATCCCGGGTGCTTTTCCAGTAAGTGGCATGTTTACGATTGTTGAGCAAATATTTTACCAGGCGCGAAGCCTTGTCACTCCGGGGTTCGGTTCTGCTCAAAAGCTTGAGGTAATACCCGTGGGCCTCGTATTCACTGCCGTACCAGTACCACCAGTAAGAACTGTTGGGCAGGTTCAGGTAGGCCGTCTGGTTTTCATCATCCTGCACCAGGTATTGCTCGATATTTTGTAAAATCATGGTAAGCTTTTCGGTATCTTCCAACTTATACAGGGCCATTCCGAACATCGCTTTGGCATACACCGCCAGCCGGTTGCGGTCACGATAAAGATAGGACCGCATTTGATTTTGATCGATGCCGCCGTCGACCAAAACCATGTAAACGAAGGCATCCAGATTGTCGGCGTTACGCTTGCCGTCCTTTTTATCTTGATTCCAGCGGTTGAGACGTTCGATTTCAGTACGCTGGAAGTTCTGCAGCCACTGCAAACCCCGTTCAAGCAGACCGGCGGGCAATTTTATCTTATTTTCCCGGGCGATTTGCAGCCCATGAACCACATAGGCCGTGGTGTGAGGATAGGATCTTTGGCCGTACCCGCTGAACCAGCCCCAGCCGCCATCGGACAATTGCATTTCTGCAAGCCGCTTGATGCCTGCCCGGGTCATTTCATTTACTGTTTGTTGATCAAAAACAGGGTTGTGGTCATAGCGCCGCCATTGCCCTGCCCTGTGAGCATCTTCGCCGAGTTCTTGGGAATTGAGATTGGTTCGTTTGGCTTTGATTGCCTCTAAATCCAGCCCCATTTCACCAAGGATTCGCTGGGTAATCACCGTCGGCAGAAAGCGATTCAGAGTTTGTTCGGTGCAGCCATAAGGGTAACTTGTCAGATACGGCAACGCATCCACCATGGCCCCGGCAAGGGTTGGTGAAAAACGCAGTTCAAGCCTTGAGGTCTCAACACGGCGCTGTGCCGGTACGTCAAATCCAACCGATGCCTCGGTTGCTTCAGCACGGATGACACCACTTCGTGATGTCTGCTTGATTATACCGTGTGCATACACCGGAAAATTCATCTGGACTGCGTCGGACTCTTCATCGGTCAGCGCTTTCATGCGTATGACAGCTTCGCCTTCTTTTACCACCGTCACCCGCCAATCGACCCTTCCTTCGCCATTGGGTTCAAGAGTCACCGATTTTGTGTCGCTTTTTCCATTTAGCAGAACGAGACAGCCACCCTCAAGTTCCAGTTGGACCCGGGCCGTTTTTTTGTTTTTCAGGTAATTGTGAACGTTGGCCGACAGCACGACCTCATCGGTTTCTACCAAAAATCGCGGTGCCTGGAGGCGTAAAATTAAATCCTTGCGGGTTACGACCTGCACCGATCCCTGCCCGACTTTGGTGCCGTGATCCATGGACCACACCCTGACTTTCCAGCCGGTGAGATTTTCCGGCATGGTAAAATTAACTTCAGCCATGCCGGAGCTGTCGGTCAGGATGGCGCCGGACCAAAAAGCGGTATCTGCAAATTTGATACGCACCCGGGGTTTCACAAGATCTTCCAGGGTGCCCGGCTCACCCGCCGGCTCTCTTTCGGCGGGGGCTGATTTTTCGATGCCAAGGCTATCGGCTTTAGCCTGTTTCAACATCAATGCCTTTTCGGCAACTCCGGGTTCAGCCGCAGCCAGGGCCCTATTCGATCGAACCGACTCTTCCACCACACTCTTACCGGCCTCATTTCCCTCCCTACCCACGATATCCTGGAACATGAGGTGGCCGAATACACCGATATTGCGCATGGGTTCTTCGTTTTTCTTTAAAAGATTATAGAAACGACGTGCGAGGCTGGATTCGGTTTGGGCCTGATGCCGGCGACGCCACTTCCAGAAAAAGCTTCGGATTTCCGGCACATTGGACCCACCTGATATATATTCCAGGGCTCGATCATAGACGGTCATCACGGCGGCTCCCTGAACCGGTTGACCCTCATAATTCGTGAGCCTGATTTTGAAGCCGGCGTTTTCTCCGGGCCGATACGCTTCCAGGGAAGGGCTGATTTTTACATTCAAAACACGTTTTTGAGGCGGCACCATGATTTCGCGTGTCTCACTGTAAAGTTTGCCGTCATAAACGGTAAATGCCTCAACGAAAAAGTTGGGCCTGTCTTTATTCGTGACAGGGATCTCTTCCACGGTACTTTTGCCCGTCAGGCGAATAACCTTAGGGGGCAGATAAATGCCGTCGGCCGGACGGACGAACAAAACCACCGCTGCACCCGGATGATCCGTATTGATCATGAGCCTGACACGGTCTCCCGGAGTATATTCGGGTTTGTCCGGGACCAGTTCGATTTTGCTGAAGCGATATTGGGCACCGTCATCCCCCTCGCCGCGTATGGTGAAAACATAACCGCCTTCGATGGTGTGATCCTTTTTATCCTTCACCCGGAAAGACAGACGGTATTGTCCGGCGCGGGAAGCCTGTAACTGAATTTGGGCCTGTCCGCGGGCATCCGTGTCCAGTTTCCAGCGACCTACTTCAGACTCTTGCGGCTCATTAGCCCGGTAGGTAATACGCAGCAACCTTAGCAAGCCTTTGCCCCGGACCGGTTTTTGGTCCAGGGTTTGGGCCCTGAAACCGGCCTGAATGGAATCGCCCACCCGATAATGACCTCGATTCACCCAGGCATAAACTTTAAACGGGCGACGGGCCACCAGCACTTTACCCTGACCGACAATGGTGCGCCGTGATTGATCGCGCACTTCAGCACTGATGGTGTAACGATGATCCGTATCCCCGTGGATCAGTCTGGCCGTTTCGGTATCAATTTTGAGCCGTACTGTGCCGTCCTCACCGATTTTTACTTCGCCTTCGGCCACGATTTCCGGCTGTTGCCGGGGCCAGTGCTGCCACGAGCTTACTACCGGTCTTCTGCAGCCCCACAGCCGCCAGCCGGGATACCAGGCATAATCATAGCCATACCACCAGTATCCGGGGCCGTAAAACCAATCCCAGTAAAATGTGGGATACCAGCGATCGTCGTGCTCAGCTCGATAGACCTTGTATTTTACAGTGGCTTCGGTTACCGGCGAGCCGAAGTAGTAGTCGGCCCTGATAATTGCGCTGATTTTTTTACCTAACATCACCGGTTCTTTCGGTGCTTCCACCGTAACCTCAAATTCGGGTTTCTTATATTCTTCCACCCGGAAAGTATTGCCGCCGTAAACGCTTGCTGAACTGTGCGAAATACGGTAGACACCGAGCGGGGCACCCGGCGGGATATCAAATTCACCGTCGAGGCCGCCATGGGCATCCGCCTGGATGCTGCGGGAATAGATCGGTTCATTTTTAGGGTTATAAATCTTAACGGTAAATGACCGTCCGGCATAGGTGGATGTATCGGGCTGATCATACTTGGCATGCCGAACCCAGAGTTTAAATCGGACTTTTTGTTTGGGACGGTAGACCGGCCGGTCGGTCATGACAAAGGTTTTGGTCTGGTTGTATTCGCGGTCGTAATAATTCGGGTACCAGATATTTGAAAAACCAAGAAATGCCAGCCGATTGCCGGTGCTGACAATTGCCAGCCATTGATAGTCAGGCACTGCTTCCGACGGACCCAGGATGATCCGGCCGTCGCCGTCGGTTCGGCGGGAAATTTTTTTGTGTAGGAACTGATGGCGGTTTTTGCCTTTAAGCCGTTTGGCGCGATAGCCGAAAAAATCAACCCTGGCGTCACTAAGAGGCTTTCCGCTGACGGCATCTGCTGCATAATACAGCACCCCTTTGTTGAGCGGTTTTTTAATAAGGGTCGTGTCGCTGACCCAGATAATGATACGGGCGGTGTTGCCGTTGTGAATTTTGCCGAGCAACAGGTAGGCGCCGGCCTGATCCAAAGGTTGGGGAAGGTTGACGGTGACACGCCGGTCCCAGTGTTTTGCATCCGGGTTTTGCTTTAGGTCCCAATCCGCCACCTTGCGGCCGATGTATTTAGTCTGGTTCTCATTGACCAGGCGCCAACCGATGTCGTCGATCCTCACCCGTTTCCAGTCCGGGCGCCCCGGGTTGGACCGGATATAGGATTTTACATCCTCAAGCAGGCGGTCGATCCGTATGCGGTAGGCTTTGAAATTAATCAATGATCCATTGCGAAAACGATATTCGACGGTGGGCTTGCTTCCTGAAGGCTGGGTGCCGATAGGCTCAAAAACACCCCAGTTATTAGTGATTTGATCAATGTGCTGCCGGGACTCCGCTGAATTGTATGGCTTATATTTTTCCCAGTATTCCACCGCCCGGTCATATAACCGGCGGTTTTCATAAATCCGGGCCAGCGTTTTCCAGGCATCATCCGCATAACCCTGATCCGGATTACGGGCGATTTGTTTAAAAAGTCGGATATAGTTAAACTCTGCGGGCAATTCAAAGCGCTTGACACCGTTGGCCAGTTTGGCCAGTGTTTCATTGTCCGTCAAGGTGTGAACCTCATACGGATTCGATTCGTTTCGACTCGAACCTGTATTGAATTCTTCCCGACCACGGGAAAAATAATGATCATATGCCGATAAAGTCTGTACGCCGAATTGCTGGTAGAGAAAGGATGCGAAGATGAATTTCACATAGGAATCGAGGTCAGGGTTTAGAGTGGCAGCATGACTCAGCAGCCAGCACCAGCGTTCACCGTCGGATTTTGCCGATTCGAAGGTCGCCGGAGTGCTGTGAAATACCGGTCGGCCTTCCGGATCGACCGGTGCGCCCCGGGTATTTTGCCTGTATTCATACCCATGACCGGGTTCGTAATCGGGTAGAGTGTTCAGGTCGGTTAAATATTGAAGGCGCCAGGCCTGTTGGTAGCCACTATATTGAATGATGATGCGGGCGAACTCTAGATAAAAATCAGCGATTTCATTGCGGTTCGGCTCAGCGGTAGTCAATTCCAGGGCACGGTTCATCAGTTGCAGCGCTCTGACCCGGTCACGCTGGACGGCATTCACATATCGGCCGCCGCCGCGGTGGGGTCCACGTTGAAATTCGCCGGCCACCAAATACCCCCGGTGATTGTTTTGGCTGTAACTGCCGGCGGCCGCCTGGAGCAGCCGCCGGTTGTCGAAATATTTGTCGATCACCTCTTCTCGAAAGCCATCCAATTCACTCAGACGGTTCAAGTTGCGCAGGCATTGCCAGGCCTGGAGCAGATCGTTTGCGATCATTTTCGGATCATTGACCACCTCGAGGCATAATTGGCGATATAATTGATAAGCCTCTTTCCAGTTTCCGTCTTGAAAGGCTTCTTGTGCCTGTTTTCGGATTCCAATATGATCCGCCTGTTGCGCCCCCAAAGAGGTCGTCGCAATTGCCAGGAAAAATATTAGGAAAACGGTTTTGAGCGTTTGCATTCAATGGTTCCTCATTTAGTTAAACGCTAAACAATTTTTGTGAATTTTGTTGCAAATCTTTTCCATCACGAAAACACGAAAATTTGAAAGCACGATATAAAATATTCGATCATCAATCTTCAATTCTCCGCCGGCGGATCCGGCTATGATCTTCCCGGTGAAATCCGCTGAATTCTAAACCTTTGAACCCGGAACTTCTGAACTCTGTGAACGGTTAAGACATTTTCCTTATCGGATAGTCTACATAGATTGATGATGGGCTGTCAACACGTGCCAAAGCTTTTAGACAAGTTTTTCCTGAGTGTTCAAAGTCTCAGAGGTTGAACGGTTCCGGGTTCAAAAGATGGAATCGCTTCGCTGAACCTTTTTTAAAGCGGACAGAATACATTCATTCGACGTTCGATGTTGGATGTTCGATGTTCAGCGTTCGTCAATTTCTAGGATCTCCTCTTGACCATCAGCTATATTGCCGATAAGCTGCTACGTTTCGTTTAGGCCTAAACTGAGCAATGAACCGCTTAACCCAAGTCTGCAACTTATTGGTGCGAAGCTTCGCCTCGAACCGACGAGTTTGGATGCAATTATCAAATTTACTGCTTAAAGCATAGCGATGCTGGAAGCTGGATGCTCGATGCCGGATAAAGAAAAAGCGATCCTTAATCCATTAGAAAGGAACCCCCGATGAAATCACCGCAAATTAGAACTTCGTTGCCCGGACCACAGGCAAAAAAACTGATCAAGCTTGACAAGTCCTTTGTCTCCCCTTCTTACACGCGCGTTTATCCTCTCGTTGTCGACAAAGCCAAAGGGCTCTGGATTCATGATGTCGACGGCAACATCTTTCTTGATTTTACCTCCGGGATTGCCGTAAACGCCACCGGCCACTGTCACCCCCATATCGTCAGGGCCATTACCGATCAGGCGAAACGGCTGCTGCACATGTCGGGCACGGATTTTTATTATACACCCCAGATCATCCTGGCCGAAAAACTGGCGGCTTTGGCTCCCGGAAGAGGCACCAAAAGGGTCTATTTCGGCAATTCTGGTGCCGAAGCGGTGGAAGCTGCTTTTAAACTGGCTCGCTGGCACACCAAACGGGAATTGAACATAGCCTTTTTCGGCGCTTTTCACGGACGCACCATGGGAGCGCTTTCTCTGACTGCCAGCAAAGCTATCCAGAAAAAGCATTACAATCCGTTAGTGCCGGGCATCACCCATATCCCCTATGCATACTGTTACCGATGCGCTTACAACCTGACCTATCCTAAATGCGGTTTGTACTGTGTACATTGGGTTGAAGATACGCTTTTTCGCACGACGGTGCCGGCTGAAGAGGTGGCGGCGATATTTGTCGAGCCCATTCAGGGGGAGGGCGGTTATATCGTGCCCCCACCGGAATTTCACAAGGAATTCTACAAGATAGCAAAGAAGTATGGCATTCTGTATGTCGCCGATGAAGTTCAATCCGGCATGGGCCGCACCGGCAAGATGTTTGCAATGGAGCATTTCGGGGTCGTGCCGGATATTCTGTCGCTGGCCAAAGGGATTGCCTCCGGCTTGCCGCTAGGCGCCATGATCGCGCCGGCCAAAATCATGAACTGGGAGGCCGGCTCACACGCATCCACGTTTGGCGGCAATCCTCTCTCCTGCCGGGCAGCCATGGCAACCATTGAACTGCTTGAGAAAAATTTGATGAAAAATGCCGCCAACCAGGGCGAACGTCTATTAAAAGGTCTGTGTAAGATGCAAAAGACTTTTGAATGTATGGGGGATGTGCGCGGCAAAGGGCTGATGGTGGCCGTGGAACTGGTGAAAGATCGCGAGACCAAGGAGCCGGCCACCGAGTGGCGCAGTCGCATCATCAAAAAGACGTTCGAAAAAGGATTGCTTTTGCTGGGCTGCGGTGAAAACAGCATTCGGTTTTGTCCCTCTTTGACCGTCACTGCTACGGAGATCAATGCCTGCCTGTCCATATTCGAAGAATCGGTGAAGGAAGTGACGGGGTGATTTGAATGCGGAAGTGGGAAGGGGGAATGACTGGAAGTCGGAAAAATAACGAGGGATGGGGAATGAGAACTGAGAGTAAGTAGATACCCGGGTCCAGAGGGCCCGTCGAAGATCCCGCTCCGCGGGGGCACTGGTTCCTCCCTGAAAGGGAGTGTTTATTTTATTACATATAAGTGCCTAAAATGAGCTAAAGTCAGCAATGTCCGGTTAGATTATTGCATGGTCTGCATGCAGAAAAAAAATGGTGAAAAAAAATGAATAAAAGTGAATTTTTCTCTTGACAAGTAAGAAAAAATTTTCGCGGCG
>JAJRVC010000390.1 GCA_024277475.1 Deltaproteobacteria bacterium | reverse complement strand
GGCCAGACGGTGTCTCATGCTAACCCGGTTACCGGCAACCAAATCGACCGGTTTAATAAGAAAAAAAATATTTTTGTAATAAATGATATAGTTTCACACGAGTTCAAGGATTCAGAAGTTTGGGAGTCCGGAATAACCTTGAACCCAGAACCCGTGAACCAATTTTGATATGACCCTGAACGTTGCACCCAGAACCTTTGAACCCTAACATTATCTGGAGGTTTACATGACAAATAATACAGTTCTATATGAAAAAAATAAAAACGTGGGGATTATCACCCTGAACAGACCTGAACGTCTCAATGCCATCAACAAAGATCTTCTCAAGGGGCTGATCGAAAAACTTGAGATGGTAAGGCAGGATAGGGACATTGCAGCGGTCATTCTGACAGGTGCGGGCAGGGCTTTTTGTGCCGGGGAAGATCTGAAAGAGACTTCCGCCGGAAAAAGTTTTGAAGACTGGATTGAAGAAACAGAAGGGCTGCAGGAAGTACAGCGTGTGATCCTGGCTCTGGGAAAGCCATTGATAGCAGCGGTTCCGGGCTATGCACTGGGCGGCGGTTGCGAGTTCGCGATGAGTTGCGACATCAGAATCGCTGCTGAAGAAGCTAAATTCGGATTTCCGGAGACTGATGTCGGCCTCACCATAACCACCGCGGGAACGAAGCTGCTTGCCCAAATCGTCGGGCTGGGCAAGGCTAAAGAATTGGTCTTTACCGGTGACTTTATTGATGCCCATGAGGCCATGGTAATCGGCCTGGCAAACAAGGTGGTTGCGGCTGAACACCTCTTAGATGAATCAATGGCCATGGCCCGCAGAATCGGAGAAAAATCCCCTCTGGCACTCAGACTCTCCCGAATCGCCATCGATCAGGGGCTGCACTCGAGTTTCGAGCAAACACTGGAAATGGAAGCCGGCCATCTTTTGACTTGTGCAGGCGCTCAAAACCAGCAGAAATTTGTGGAGAGAAAACTGGATAAGATGAAGGGCAAGTTATGAAACCATCATCTCTTCAATTCGCCGGTTTTTTTCTTCCCATATGTTATTCAACCAACGCTGAAGTTCTAACCGATAGTGCCCATCATTTACATAATCACCAAGCAGTTCCGGGCTTATCGGCAGTGAGCGCACTCTAACTTGAATTTTTCGGATTTTACCACAGAGAAGCGCCCAAAAGCTTGATACACCGTCAGGATACACAATGGTGACATCCAGTACCCGGTGAATTTGTTTTTCCATGGCGCCAAGCACGAAAGCAATACCACCGGCCTTGGGTCTAAGTAGATGAGCATATGGCGAATGCTGTCTGCGATGCTTTTCATTTGTGAAACGGGTGCCTTCCACAAAATTCATGATAGAGATCGGTAGTTTTTTAAACTTTTTACAGGCTTTGCGCGTTATTTCTATATCTTTTCCCTTTAGGTGAGGCTTTTTTTGCAGATAGCTTTTGGAGTATCTTTTTACAAACGGAAAATCCATCGCCCACCATGCCTGACCAAGAATCGGAAACCATAACAATTCCTTTTTAATAAAAAACTTCAAAAATGGGATTTTCCGATGAAATATCCTCTGAAGCACCACGATATCCACCCAGGATTGGTGATTGGCTAGAACCAAGTACCATTCAGATCGTTCCAGGGTCTCCACGCCTTGAATATCCCAACGAGTATTCCCAACCAGTTGCTGGTTTTGGTTGTTAACCCAAATCCAATTTTCGGCAATCGCGTTTAGTATCCGGCTGCATCTCCGCCTCCAGGATTCCATAGGGACCACCGCTTTAGCGGCTACTATCACAAATAAAGGGATGCACCAGAACACCGTGTTCAAAATATACACAATCAGGGATAGACTGCCCCGAACCGCTTCAAGTAAAGCATGATACATTATTCCCCCTATCGGATTCGGGAAAAAAGATTCGCGTTTCTTTTCTATGTTAGCGGATCTTTGACCTTCTCCTGGGAATCATCTAAAGCCTCTTCCGGCTGTATTGAATCTTTTTCTAATTTGCGCTGTCTTTTTTGCTCTTGCTTTAGCTTCCTTGCCAATTCTTTCTTGCGCTTTTTTAATGAATAATGTGATTTCGCCATATTGTCACCTCGAAGGCCGCTATCCTTGATAGTGATGAAAAGAAAAGGGCATTCCTCTCTATTCGAAGAATGCCCTTTTTACTCGGAAACAAAAGTTAAATCACACTGACATTTGCAGCGGCAGGACCTTTTTGGCCTTGCTCTATGTCAAAGGAAACCTGGTCGCCTTCATTGAGAGATTTGAAACCGGATGAATTGATTGCTGAATGATGAACAAACACATCGGGCCCGTCTTCCTGCTCAATGAATCCGAACCCTTTTCGGTCATTAAACCACTTAACAGTTCCATTAGTCATACTAACATTCTCCTTTCATAAGATTTTCAATGTCGCAAACTGGAGGATGCCACTCTGACAAATGGATTGTTCCTGCAGAAAGAAACTATCCCGATTTTTTAGGCGGGACTTAATTGATTGAATAGAATATAATCCTTTTTCAGGCCAATAGCAAGCGAATTATTCATTTTTTAAGCGGAATACTAAGAATTAGGCTATTTCTGTACCCTTGCAGCATTGAGGTGTAATCCGGCGGGAAGGACATAGCTTTTGTTCAAGGGTTTATCTTACACTATTTTTCAGTATAAGTGGAAAGAAGGGTTCGATCGTCAAAAAACACTTCAGAAACCGGTTCCGTGTTGCCATTGAATAAGCCGGTCACTTTTTCGGCGATGATTTTGGCACAGGATCCAATAGGGAAAAAATCATCGGATCGAAACTCTGAAATTAATGCCTCCGACCCCTCTTGAATAGCAGCACGAATTGTATCAACATCATAGGAGACCTCATGAATCAGCGAAAAATCTTCCAAGGTAAGATCATAATATTCACTTTTCCGTGGTTTTCGCCCAATTACTGCAAATTCTCTAATTGAAATTCGATTTGTGTCATTATCCATAGAGATGTCGTATCTTTGAAGCATTTTATCTTCCTTATGATTTAAACGCCGGGGGTAAATGTAAATAAAAAAAGCAGGGTTCAATTCCGACCCTGCCTTTTTAGTCAGAGAGTCCTCAAGCCTTTCCAAAGCAATTATGCGTCATTAGACGTGCACGCCAAGATTATATTTTGAGGATAAGCTATAAATTATCAGCAAAATATTTAAGCTTAGCCCTCTTTTAAGCTTAATCCGGATATTTGTCAATATATAATTGCTCCGACAGGGTTTGACGAGTACGGGTAATTTATTAAGTGCTGAAATTATCTTTAGTAATATCCAACATTACCGAATCTTTAACCCGTTGTGGCAAGACCGCAATACTGTTTTTAATACTCGCATCTATGTCGGTATAGCTGATATGTCGGGTTATAAAATTATCTAACCCGGATGCATTTTTCCGTATCATTTCCCGGACGATGGCATGGGTAGCCAGAGGTGCGCCTTCATATTTGTTGAGCAGATACGCGAAAGCCAGGGCGGTTGCGGCCATGGGGATTACAGCCAAAGCGGGCAGCCCGCGTTCATGGCAGAGCTTGGCTGCATAGATTGCATCCACCACTGCATGATGGATCATAAACCCTTGATCCCAGGTGTTATCTCGAACCCCTTTACTGATGGCAACATCCCACTGACGGGTGCCACCGGCACCGCCGTTTAAAAAATCGAAAAATTCGGCCTGCTCGGATCCGGATAATTCTTCTTGGAAGCATTCCGATTTGAGCGCCGCTGCCGAGCAGATGCCAACCAGGCCGTTGAATACCATGAGCTGGCCCATAAGCTTGACCTCCGCACCGGCTGTGATGCCGGCTCCGAAATATTTGGGGTTGCCGATGGTTTGCAGCATGGGCTCCAGTCTTGAATAAATAGATTCGCTTCCGCTGGCTAGAATGAGCATGTTACCGTTTTCTGCGCCTAATGGCCCGCCGGTCAGGGGATAATTCACGTAGTCGATGCCCTCAGTGCTTAAGAAATCATACGCAGTCTGAGCAAATCCGGCGCTTACGGTGGAAAGATGCAAAATAAACGGCGGGTTCTTTTTGTTTGGCTGCATGAGGGGCACCAGGGTACGGAAGATTTCGCAGTCGTCGCCGTTTTTACCGGCACAAATGACAACGCCGTCATAATCGCCATCACCCAGCAGCGCTTTATAGTCGTGAACAATGTCGGCACCATGATCTTTCCACACCTGTCGGCACCTATCACGCCTGTCATCTTTTGTGCCGCGATCATGGATGCGAAGAAACCGCGCTGGGCCTCCCGATTTCAAATGCTTTGCTGATGGACTTAACATCAACCCCATACCGCCGATACCCACGAGTCTAATAGTCATAGCGTCATCCTCACTAAATTATCGAAAGAATTTATGGTAAGAAAAAATTGAAAGCGTTTGCCCGGCTACCCAGGGCGGTTTGCCATATCGTTTTATATAGAAAACCATAGAATTTTGCAACAGTCCGATATTCTAGATAGTGAAGTTCATAGCCATCCTTATTTTTTTAGAAAGTAAATATTTTTCCATTTTAGTGTAGTTTTTAATACTCCGCCGCCTGCGGCGAGGAACTTCATTTGATGGGCTGAAATCAGGAGTTGTGTTTTCGTTTGCTGACGTATTGAACCAGGTCCTTTTCAAGTTGCGGGTCGATTTCCGGCTTTTCATATCCCGCCAACCGGTTTTTTAGAAGTGTTGCCGCTCTCTGCGTAATGTCTCTCGGCTCCATTTCAAGCCATTCGTTGTGCATCTTCCGGTTACTCAGGTCGGGACGGAAAAATTCGTCCCGGCAGCGATTTACGGTATGCATTTGCAGCAGATAATTGCCTGAGGTGCTCAGCTCCTTTATCAGGTCCATAGCAAAGGCGTCAGCCGTGAATTCCACCGGTTTCATTAGTTTTTTCAAGGCCCCGCAGAGATCTTCGTCGGCAATAAACTTTTCATAGCTCATGGCAATCATGGAGCCGTATGTGCCGCAGGCGTGGAGGCTCAAATGAACGCCGCTTAAAGCTGCCGTGGTCAGCATCATCGCCGACTCCATACCGGCCTGGTAATCAAGACAAAACGACTCGGTCAAGGCCCCCTGGCTGCGGCAGGGTATGTTGTAATACTGTCCCATGGCCGCGGCGATGGCGGTGTGTTTGGCATCTTCGGGTGAGCCATTCACGTAACCGCCGGTTTTCATCTCCGTGGGGCTGCCGCCCAGACCGTAGACGATGGGCGTGCCGGGGTGGATAAGCTGTGCCAGGCAGATACCGGCCAGCGTGGTCGCATTTGAAATTACCAAAGCCCCCGCAATTGTGATCGGTCCGGTGGTGCCCAGGGTACAGGCGGAGTGGATGATCAACGGCTGCCCGGCTTCGGCAAAGACCAATATGGCGTCGACCATTTCAGCAGCGTACTGCAGAGGAGACAGGGAGTCGACCAGGGAAATCATCACGGGCTCGGTCGTTTGCCCCCAGATCATTTCCGCCAGTTTCAGAGAATCCCTGGCAGCCGCCTCAGAAACAGAACTTCCCATAATGGGTTTGTCGGTTAAAAGCAGGGTTGACAGCAAAATGTCCAGATGAGCTGTATCCGGTGCCACGTCGCCGGGTTGCACGATCATAGAGCTGTTGAAGTCCAGATGCTTCGAGGTTTGAACCAGTTTGCAGAAATTTTGTACGTCTGCCAGGGTGGCCTCCCGCTTTTCTCCCGAAGGCTCGATAATGAACGGGGGGCCGTAGCCGGGGGCCATGACGAAATTGTTGTCGCCGACTCGGATGCTCTTTACCTGATTTCTGGCCTTTATGGTAAACGCCGACGGGACGGTTTCCATGGCTTTGTGCATATCCTCTTCCTTAAAAAAGACCATATCGCCGTCTGTGCGAAAGCCATGCTTTTTAAATATTTCCAGAGCCCTTTCGCAAGGGAATTTGATACCGGTAGAGTTCAGCAGTTCCAGTGAATAATTGTGAATGGTATCCAGGGGTTTTTGCTCAAAATTGATAATCGCTCTGTTCATTGTGCGTACCCGTTCATAGGTTCAACGTTCAGACATAATGGTTAAGGACAAAGAAGGCATAAAAAGTCCGAATTTCTGGCTAAAAATGTTCATTTTCAAAAATAATTGCCAAATTTGCAAAATAAATAATAGGACACTTCATGTTTCAACAATCGTTACATTCTGAAATTATGACTATAATTTACCTAACCAATCATTCAACTTCGCTGCAAGTCCGCCTTCAGTTTGGCGGAGAAACTATTCAACGATGTCTGTATCAAGACCACTCAAAGTTAAGCACCTCCCGATTCATGGCCTTGAAATTTTTCCTGGGAGTAGCGGGGGAAGTGGTTCCGGATGTTGAGAAAATGTAGCCGGACATTCCCCTGGCCTTCTCTAGATGGGTAAGGGTTTCCGCGGCCACCTCTTCCGGCTTTCCGATCAGCAGGGGGCCGTTGGGATTGATGTTGTCAAAAATGCAGATTCGGTCCCCGACCTTTTTCTTCAACTCCCGCAGATCCAAAACCGTTTCCTGGGTGAGGTTGCCCGGCATGATGCCGTGGATGTCCATTTCCAGCAGTATGTCCACAATGCCGGTTTTAATGATGGCACCGCACATGTGGGGTAGGACCTTCACGCCCAACCCGGATAGTGCGTTGACCACCCTGCTGGTTGGTTCGTGCACGAACTCCCGGTAATGGCCGGGGGATATCAGCAACGGGCACTCCATGTCGGCTCCGTAGAAGATATAGTCCACACCCGCTCCGATCAGGGCACGTCCGATCTCGATGTCCAGGGGCACCAGTGCATCCTGAAGGGCACGGACCAAATCCGGGTTGTCGTACATGTCGGCCATGATTTCATTGGTACCCCTCAACCGGGTGGCGATGGTAAAAGGCGATATATATTCGCAGGCAATGGGTACCTCTCCCTTCAGCTCATTTTTCAGGATGACAACACCCTTTAAAAATCGCTCCATTCGGTTCGTGTATATATTTGCTTTGGCGATGCGGTCTACATCTCCCTTTGATCGAATTGCAGTTTGCTCGATCACCGGAAAAACATCTTCGGGATAGCTGACCTTGCAATCCAAAGCCTCGGGAATGATGCCGCCGATGAGACCCATACCTACCATGACCCAGTCAAACTTGAATTCGTCCAAAGCCGTCAGGTGGACGTCCGCCATAGCCCGGTCTTCTATCAATGCAGACCGGAAGTCAGCGCCGAAATAGCGACATATCGGGGCTTCATAGAACGGAGCATTGGGCACCCGGTCAACCTGTTTCAGCTGAACGGCCGCATCCATTCTTTTTCTGGAATTCATTTAAAAATCTCTCCTCTTCTTTTATGACCCATGATAATCAGCCAACCGGGCAATATGAGCATCATGTATTTGGCCTAAATTTCAGTCAAGTACCGGAAGAAAGCCTGTATAACAGGTCTCTACCGGGCCGGTCATTACCGCCAGGCAATCCTCTTTCAGCTCGATTTCCATTGATCCTCCCGGCATAATGACGGTCATGCGTTTCTCCGTGGTCAGACCACGCCTGTGCGCCGCAGCGACGGCGACACAGGCACCGGTCCCACAGGCAGTGGTCAGCGCACCCGGACGTTCCCAAACGGAGAGTTTAAGGGTCTTGGCATCGATCAACTGTGCGACGCCGATGTTGGCCTCTTCCGGGAACAGGGGATGCTTCTGCAGCTGTGGTCCCCAGATAGTCAGATCCACGCTAGCCAGATCGTCTACAAAAAATACAGCGTGAGGGTTGCCGATGTTCATACCGATCGGGTCTTGAAGTGGCCCGGCTCCAATCCCCAAGTGAAGCGTGTCCATTTCCCGGGACAGGGGAATATCCTGCCAGTCTGTTTGCAGTTTGCCCATTTTGACTGCTACCTGTTTCTTACCTGCCCGACGGCATCCAAGCAGCCCCCCAAAGGTGTCGATCAGAACCTCATCTTGTTTGCTCTCCTCCAGCAAAAGCCAACCCACGCAGCGGCTGGCGTTTCCGCAAGCCTCCACTTCACGGCCGTCGGGATTGAAGATTCGCACAAAGGCAGCTGCGGCTGCTGAGCCGGCCCGCGGAGGATCGATGATCAGCAGTTCATCAGCGCCCACTCCTTCGTGCCGGTCGCAGAACCGAATGATCTCCTCAACAGACGGCCTGTAAGGTTGCGTACGCCCGTCCACGACAATAAAATCGTTGCGCAGACCGTGCATCTTAATAAACGGTCGACCGCGCGGGACAATACCGGTCTCTTTTTCGGTAAATGGGATATATTGATTCATCGGGTTGGTTTCCTATGCTAATCGGTTCCGGGAATTTATTGGGATGTTATCAGCGTTTTCGCCAGTGTTATGTCTGATGTTACGAATATTTTGTCAATCGATAATTTCAGAATGATATGATTGTTGTAACACGAAGTGTCCAATTATTTGGTAAATATGGGATAAATTCATATTTACAACCAATCAACGATGATGTGGCCGCAAAAAGGCACAAAAAGCACAAAAATAAAATTTCACACTTAATAACTACAATAGGGTATAAGATCAAAATTCAAGAATTTTGACTTTTTACGAGATTGTCAACGATATCAATAATTACTGTTTTTCAATAGTATTTCTCGATGTGAACATCATTTCGCTTGACTTGGAAATAATTTCTAAATTATAGCCGGTTCTGCGCTGTTTTTTAAAAAGGGAGATTCAACGAATGCAGCAATTCGAATTATTGACGAACGAACAGGTTGAGCAGGTTCATGAAACCGCTTTGCGAATTTTGACGCAAATCGGGGTGGATTTTGGCTATCCACCGGCGCTGGCAGTACTGAAAAAAGGAGGTGCCAAAGTCGACGGCAAGCGGGTATTCTTCCCGGCCCGGTTCGTAGAAGAGCAAATTAAAAAGGCGCCCGGCGTATTCAGGCTCTATGCACGCAATCCCGCAAAGGACGTCATTATCGGTGGTGATCATTTCACGTTTACTCCCGGTTACGGGGCGCCTTTTGTCACCGATCTGGATTCCGGCAGACGAAAAGGGACTTTAAAAGACTTCGTGAATTTCGTTAAGCTGACCGGGGCCAGCCCCAATCAGGACATTTGCAGCGGTACGGTCATAGAGCCTACGGGTGTCCCTCATGCAATTCGCCATGCGCAGATGCTTTATACCGCTCTGAAATATTCCGATAAATGTTTTATGGGCAGTGCCATGGGGGAAAAGGGGGCCGGGGACAGTATCCGAATGGCATCTATCCTGTTCGGCAGTCAAGCGCAATTAGCGGAAAAACCTTGTCTTATCAGTATAATGGGCTCCCTGACGCCATTGAAATATGACAGCAGAATGTTGGGAGCGATGATGGAATATGCAAAGGCCGGCCAACCGCAGCTTGTTGCCTCTCTGGCCATTGCCGGGGCAACAGGGCCGGCAACGCTGGCCGGCAGCTTGGCATTGCAAACCGCCGAAATATTGGCCGGGATCGTTTTAACGCAGCTGGTACGGGAAGGCACACCGGTGATTTTTGCCGGCTCTTCCACCAACGCTGAGATGCGCAGCGGCGCTCTGAGCATCGGGTCTCCTGAAATGGCCATGAATACGGCTGCAACCGCCCAGATGGCTCGTTTTTACCACCTTCCTTCCCGTAGCGGCGGTGCGGTCTGTGACGCCAAGGCACCCGATGCCCAGGCGGCCTATGAATCCATGATGAGCCTTTTAATGGCTCAGGTCAGCGGCATTAATTTTGTACTCCATACGGCCGGGATCCTGGAATCCTACAACAGTATGTCCTATGAGAAATTTATAATCGATGATGAAATGTGCGGGATGGTGAAAAGAATTAAAAGGGGATATGAGGTTAATGCAGAGACCTTAGGCCTGGATGTCATCAGGGAAGCAGGCCCCGGCGGCCATTTTCTGGACAAAGACCATACCCTTAAGCATTATCGCAGCGAATTTTACCAGCCGATGCTTTCTAATCGTGATGATTTCGAGGGTTGGTACGCCAAGGGATCACCTCAAAGCATGGAAGCGGCCAATAAAAAGTGCAAAGAGATACTTGAAAGCTATGAAGTACCGGAGCTGTCAGCGGATGTGGACAGGGATTTGTTAAAATTTATAGAGAATATGCAATAATGAAATTTGATGGACGACAAATCAAGACCGGAAAACATGCTGCACCGGATAAACTTCGTTGGGACGTACGCGTCGGTAGTTCACTGCTCTTTCGCACAGACGCACCCCCGTGGCGGTTCCGTCTGGTTTGTGAAAGCAGATGATTTGAAAAGCGGCCAGTCTGATCGGAAAAAACTGATGAACATCCAACATCGAACGTCGAATGAATGTATTTTGTCTGTTTTATAAAAGATTTAGCGAAGCGTTTCCTTCATTCGACCTTCGATATTCAATATTCTGCGGTTCGCTGTTCCAACTATGGGTAGTTTCATATGAGGCTAAATTGATGCTTTTATGGATCTCCAGCCCTGCTGTCAAGATCTTCCTTTCCGCCTTGATTTTACCTGTTGACAAATTACTGTTAATAAATAAAATTTGATTTAAAAATTTTCTTTTGCCCATTTTGGGGTCGGGGATTTCCGAGTTATCCGGTAACGGGGGTGAAGATGCCGCTTTTCGATCTGAACGATTTTTTTAAACTGTCTTCAGCGCTAAACTACAATCTGAGCGCTGCGTCTCTGAATCGTTATAATGTGTTGATGTATATCCTCGGCGATAAGCGTCTGGATGCCGACGAGAAGAAAGACCGCGACCAAAAAGGTATCCTGATGGAAGCACTGGGGTATTTGTTCAGTGTGTACAGTCAGAAACGCCGGCGCTTAGGCCCTATGGCCGTTTTGCACCCCCTGCGGGCCGCAGCCCTTTTTACCCGATCCCTCGACAGTCTCAATATGGTGGATCTGCTCACCTTGCTGTTTCACGATATTCTCGAAGACATCAAACCGGGTGATTATGATTTCCGCCAATGGAAATCTATGGAGAACCAGTTATACAGACTTCTGGGGCGTATAGAGAACGAAGATGAATCCAGGCTGGTGACGCGTCTTATGTCTCTGACCTGCGTTGAAAATGAATCCTATTACCATTATATCGGCCGGCTACTGGATAATACTCAAAATTTCCCCGAAATCGTTCAAATTAAGCTGGCAGATCGGCTGGACAATACCCTGGACATGCGTATTGACCTTGAAGATCCGCTTGCCAGAATTGATTTTTTTGAAACCGTTTTTCAAATTATGTTTGTCAATAACTATCCGGGTTACAAACCCAAAATGGAGCATGCGCCGGCAACAGCCATAAACGGTGCCAGGCGACTGTACCAGCTATTTAAAAATGCCGTGCTGTTGTCGTTGATCCGTCAGCATGTGCCTGCAACGGATCGGCGGGAGGTAAGGATACTTTTCGATGCCTTGTCAGAGGCCGGCTTAAAAGAAGCGCAGCGCACACTGATCCACTTGATCAGTTATCATGTCAAGGATCTGCACGCCCTGCGAAGCCTTATGCTCGAAGCGATGCAATATTGCTACAGCGGCAGAAGCGACCTGGTAACCATGCCGGATGGCAGCCAGTTGTTAGACGGTTTGTTTTCAACCTATTTTGGTAATATAGCAAAAAAGACCCGTCAGCAGCAGTTGGATATTTTGTATCAGGACAAGACCTTGATGCTGGAAGCCTCGGTTGCTTTCATTGTTATATTTTTAAGCTTTTTAAACGATCAGGATTTTTATATCCGGGGAATCAGCGCAGAGGGTATTGAACCGAGATAGAGCATTCGATGGTGTGTTTTTCAGCGGGAGGGGGGGCATGAAAAAATAAAGTTACAATTTTAGGCGTTGAGGCGTCCGTCCGGCATGGCGTGCAAACACAGGAATATCTGGATATTCCGAGCTTTCGCAACGCAGCCAGGCGGGATGCCTCGGCGTATAAAATATGAAGTTATTTTTAAGTGAGACTTATATCTCAGGATCGCGCAATATTTTATTCCCGGCAAATTGGGCCACCCGCATGGCCGCCAAGTGGTCGGCTATCTCACCGTCTTGCATCTGCAACCGATCATCGATCGTTTTATCCAGTACTGAATCCCGGCTGCGATAAGCGGTCGCTAAATCCGGATCTATTTCAATGGCTTGATCAAAATCACGGAATGCAGGGGCAAAATCTCCCAGCTTTTCATAGGCCAAGCCGCGTAAGTGATAGGCGTGTGCATATTTAGGATTTAATCGAACGGCATGTGAGAAGTCGGATATCGCTTTTTTTAATTTATTTAATTTCAGATACGCCGTACCACGGCTGGAATAAACCAGTGCAAATTTACGATCTTTTTTCAGGGCCTGGGTAAATATTTTTATGCTTGTTTTGTAATCTTCTTTGAGATAAGCGGCGGCACCCTCATCAAATAGCTTTTTCGCTATATAATTTTCGGACATGTGTAGAATCTCCTATTAATATCCCGATGGTACCGGGAAAAAGTCAAACAAATTTATACGCACTTGAAATAATAAATAATTCAACTAATTTAGAAGGCCTAAAGTAGTCATCCCCCGCAGTTGTGTCAACCAATGCGGGCCGTTGGCGGAAATTCCGAGACGTTATGAGCCTACCCAAATATCAGTTAATTTATATGCAATCACAGGAAACCGGGGATATGCAAGCTGCAGGCTGAAAGCTGAAAGTTCAAAATAGACAGAATACACTATTTTAGGTACTCTTGTCCGTCGTTATTTTGGTGGATTAGATCACTTGTCGCTTAACGGACTACCGACTATGGACAATACATCGAGGGAAACTCCCGCTGCTGCGCTCGAACCGAATGTGTGGCAAGAAACCTATAAAATCAGGACCTATGAGGTGGATTGCCGCAATCGGCTTTCTATTCTTTCAATGTTCAATTTCATGCAGGATGCCGCCAGCAAACACGCCCAGGCGCTTGGAGTTTCGGTCCGTCGGTTGCTTTCGGAAAATTATGCCTGGCTGCTTTCCCGTCTTAAGATTAAAATCACCTCTTATCCGGGTATTAATGATCGGATACAGATCGCCACATGGCCGTCCGGAACTCAACGATTGTTTGCCCTGCGAGATTTTGAACTCCGAAATGGAAGCAATCAGGTCATCGCCGCAGCCGTTTCGGCCTGGCTGGTCGTCGATATTCAGCGGCGACGACCGGTCCGCATTTTGCCGTTTGTGGACCGGCTCAAACCCATTGAAGGTCTTCATGTCCTTCCCGATACCCTCGATAAACTAGCGGGACTTGAAGATCATACCTATGAAAAAAAGTTTGTTGCCCGCTATGGAGATCTCGATGTCAACCAACATGTAAACAATGTGAGCTTTGTGGAATGGCTGCTGGAAGGCGTTCCCCCTTCCGTGCTGAACACATCGGTTCCGACTCAATTAGAGATTAATTTTATGGCTGAAGCTTTTTATGAGGATTGCATCCTGGCAATATGTCATCCCCGGAATGCGGATGATACGGTTTTTGATCACAGCCTTTTCCGGCAGCAGGATGGTCGGGAACTGGCACGAGCCAGGACGAAGTGGCGAGTAGTTGATTGAGTTAATTAGGTTGACTGGCAGCAAGTTGTGAGTTGCGGGTTACGGAAGGGTGTGGCAGAGCGGAGAGGCAAGGCATAGGGCAAAGAGCCTTGTATTGCGCCGGCTGTCTGCTGAATTCGCAATTCTTAAATTGGTTCCGATATGACTTTTGATTCAATGTGACCAGAAGGCGTTATTTTAAGTATATGACGGGGCTGGAAGTGTATTGATCGGCCACGGACAGCTTGGCGTAGCAGTGGGTGAGCGCCTTTGCGACTTCGTCAAACGCCAATCTGGGAGTATTGTTAATTTCGCTTAAATGGGCCAGGATAACATGCTGCAAATTTTTATGCTGCAGCTCCTCCAGCAGGATTTTTGAAGAGGTATTTGAAAGGTGGCCTGTTCGGCTTTTTATCCGCTGTTTTAGGGGCCAGGGATAGGGGCCGGTTTCCAGCATCTGTGGATCGTGATTGGCTTCAAGAATCAGCAGTGCACAGTGCTTTAAATGTTCCTTTACCATGGAAGTTGCAATTCCCAGATCGGTGGCAATTGCGATAGTGGTTCCGTTTTGGCCAATGGTAAAGCCGACAGGATCTTCAGCGTCATGAGATATCGAAAAGGGGTGGATGGATAGATTGCTGATGTGAAATGTCCTGCCGCATTCAAACGATTTGGTTTCATGCAGACTGCCAAGCCGGGGGGATGCTTGGTGGGTTTTTTGATTGATGTAGACCGGCAGTTTATACCGTCGGGAAAGAACACCGACGCCCTGGATATGATCGGAATGTTCATGGGTGACGATGATGGCGTCCAGGTGTTCGGGGGCCAGGTCTCTTGAGGCCAATCTACGCTGAAGTTCGATTCCGGATAGACCGGCGTCGATAAGAATTGACGTGCTACCGTTGCTGATATAGGTCGCATTGCCCTTGCTGCCGCTGGCCAGCATGCAAATGGCGAGGTTGTAGTCGCAAGATTGTCGGGGTTTTGGAATTTTCGGATCCATAGGATTGATTCGCGTTATTGTATGTTTAGACACTTAAGTATAAATAGCGTAAACAGCAAAAAAATAAAAGTCTAAAGGTGACGTTGAAAACGGTTTTCCCTGAGGTAAGCGTCCAACCACCAAGACACGAAGGCACAAAAAAAGGAAATGATCGGTAAATGAATTCAGTAAATGTCGAAACAAAAATTGTGAATCCTCTTATGGGAGATGCCATACCCCTTCCTTCATACGCTACCGACGGATCGGCGGCAATTGATCTGAGGGCCTGCCTCAAAGAACAGATCGGCATTCAGCCGGGAGAAATTGTTTTGGTCGGCAGTGGAATTGCGATTAACATTCACAATCCCAATATTGTCGGTATAATTGTCCCCCGTTCCGGTCTGGGAATAAAAAAGGGTATTGTACTGGCCAATACGATGGGGGTTATTGACTCGGATTATCAGGGTGAAATAAAGATAGGGCTCTTTAACCGCAGCCAAAACAAATATCTGGTAAAACCGGGTGAACGAATCTGCCAGATGCTGTTTATGCCTGTCATTAATGCAACCCTAAAATTGGTACAAGAATTCAGCACTGTAACCTGCCGGGGCCTTGGGGGGCTGGGTCATACCGGCAGGGATTGAAATCCATGAAGATTTAACCTGAATCGCTTCAGTTAAGCAGGATTTCTTCAAAGTCTTTTTTATCGTTGTTTGCCGGACCCAGCAGGGTCAATGCCATCTGGTGGGGATGGAAAAGATCGTTAGCCAGTTCAAGAATATCATCCTGGGTGACTGCTTCGACTTTTTCGATAATTTTCTGCAATGGAATCTCGCATCCAAAATGTATTTCGTTTTGGGCGCTTCGAACCATTTGATTGTCGATGCTTTCAGAGGCCAGCAAGAGACCGCCTTTGGTGTACTCAATGGCGCCTTTGAGCTCCGTGGACTCTACCCGGTCTTTTCTTAGTCTACGAATTTCATCAATAACCAGTCGGGTTGTTTCATGGGCCCGTTTGGGTGCCACACCTACATAAACACCGAACATACCAGTATCCCCATGGGAAGAAATGAAAGAATATACCGAGTAGGCCAGGCCCCTTTTTTCCCGCACTTCCTGAAACAGCCTTGAGCTCATGTTGCCGCCCAGGATGGTATTTAAAAGGGAAAAGGTGTAGCGGCGAGGATCGGTGATGGATAATCCCTTTGCATTCAGACAGATATGCATTTGCTCTAAATCTCGGTGGGTAAGGTCAACCACAGAGCAACCCTGAGGGGTTTTCCGTTGCGGGAAGCCGTTGCCGGGCTTGATGGTTTCAAATGTCGGTTTCACCAGTTTCACCAGTCGATTGTGGTCAAAATTGCCGGCAGCGGAAATCACGATGCGTTCGGGTTGATACAGCCGGTGGAAAAATTTTTTTATCATCTGAACGTCAAATTGGATGATGTTCTTCGGAGAGCCGAGAATCGATCGACCCAATGGATTTCCTCCCCAATAATTATAGCCTGAAAGTACATGGACGTATTCTTCCGGGCTGTCTTCCACCATTCCAATTTCCTGTAAGATAACAGGCCGTTCTTTTTCGACTTCGGCGGGATCGAATACCGAATTGATAAAAATGTCAGACAGGATCTCCACCATTGTTTCCGTATGAGTGTCCATGACCCTGGCATGGTAGCAGGTATTTTCCATTGACGTAAATGCATTGGTATGACCGCCGATGGCGTCAAATTCCTTGGCAATCTGAAATGCGGACCGTTTGCGGGTGCCCTTAAAAATCATGTGTTCGATAAAATGAGAAAGCCCGCTTTCAAGCTCGGATTCGTCACGGGCACCCACATCGACCCACACCCCCATGGACACCGAACGGGCATGGGGCATTTTTTTACTGACAATCCGAATGCCGTTTTTAAGGGTGGTTTTGTCGACGGTCACGTTATTTTTCCTCTTTCAGAACGGCTTTATGGCTCAGCCGGATCTTTCCATCCCGGCCGATTTCAAGCACCTTGACCTTGAGCTTGTCCCCTTCCTTGACGATGTCGGACACCTTGGTCACCCGGTGGTGGGCCAGTTGAGAGATATGCACCAGACCGTCCGTGCCGGGCATTATCTGGACAAAGGCCCCGAAATCCATGATTTTGACAACCGTACCTTCGTAGATCGCGCCGACTTCCGGCTCCCGGGTAAGGTTTTCAATCATTTTAATTGCAGCATCACCTTCCTCTTTTGAGATGGCGGCAACTTTAACCACACCGGAATCTTCAATCGCAATACTGGTGTTGGTTTCGCTCTGGATGCCTCGAATTATTTTACCACCGGGACCAATGATTTCGCGGATTTTATCGGGATGAATTTGAATGGTACTGATCGTCGGCGCGTAGGGCGAAATTTCCTGACGAGGTTCGCTCAACGCTTCGGCCATTTTGTCGAGAATATGCAAACGTCCGGCTTTAGCCTGGGCCAGGGCTTTTTCCATGATGTCTTTGGAAAGTTCAAGGATCTTGATATCCATCTGCAAGGCAGTGATGCCTTCCCGGGTGCCGGCCACTTTAAAATCCATGTCTCCCGTGTGATCCTCATCGCCTAAAATATCCGTCAGGATCACGACTTGATCATCTTCCTTGACAAGTCCCATAGCGATGCCGGCCACCGGGGCCTTGATGGGAACACCGCCGTCCATTAAAGCCAGACAACATGAGCATACGGTTCCCATGGAGGAAGATCCGTTGGACTCAAAGACTTCGGATACCAGGCGAATCGTATAATCAAAATTTTCTTTATCAGGCAGGATCTTTTCGATGGCTCGGGTGGACAATCCGCCGTGACCGATATCCCGGCGACTGGGGCCTCCAATTCGTTTGACTTCACCGACGGAGTAGGGCGGGAAGTTGTAGTGCAGCATGAAGGGACGTAATTCTTCACCGCCCAAGGTCTCCACGCGCTGCTCATCTTGGCCGGACCCCAGGGTCAGTACACCGAGGACCTGGGTTTCGCCCCGGGTAAAAAGAGCACTGCCATGGGGACGGGGGAGGATGCCGGTCTCGCAGGTAATCGGCCGGATTTCGTCGAATCGACGGCCATCGATCCGACGTCCTTCTTTTAAAATGAGATCTCGACTGATTTTTTTCTGCAAATCGCTCAGGATATCGAAAACTTCTTCTTCACGGTCGGTATAGGCCTCACCTAATTTTTCAAACAATTGTGCTTTCAGCTCACGCAAGGCCTTAGAACGCTTTGTTTTTTCAGGAATTATAATCGTTTCGTGGATGGGCGCAGAAGCTTGCGTTTCCAGTAGACCGACCAGCTCTTTATCTTTTTCCGGAGGAGAATACGGTCGTTTGGTCGCGCCGTGGGTTTCCCGCAGCTGCATTTGTATATCGATGAGGGGCTGCATGGCGTTATGGGCGAAAAATATGGCTTCCAGCATGTCCGCTTCGCTGATCAGGGTGCCCCCGCCTTCCACCATCACGACACCGGTCTTAGAGCCTGCTACGATGATATTGAGATCGCTTTCATCCCAATCCGGAATATTGGGGTTTATCACCAGTTGGCCGTTTATACGTCCGACCCGCACACTTGCAATAGGGCCGGCAAAGGGAATGTCCGAGATTGAAAGAGCCGCCGACGCCCCTATCATTGCCAGTGTATCCGGATCATTTTCCTGATCCATGGACAGCACGGTAGCAATTACTTGGGTTTCATAACTGTATTTTTTGGGAAACAGGGGGCGAATAGGCCTGTCGATTAAACGGGCCGTCAGTGTTTCTTTTTCACTGGGACGACCGATTTCACGACGAAAATAATTACCGGGTATCCGGCCGGCAGCATAGATTTTTTCCTGATATTCGACAGAAAGAGGCAAAAAACTCGATGGTCTCGCCTTGTGGGCGGACACCGTGGTAACCAGTACGATGGTCTCGCCGTAGCGGACCACAACAGATCCGGATGCCTGTTTGGCAACTTTACCGGTCTGGATGCTGAGCGTTTTTCCGCCGATTTCTGTTTTAAGTGTTGTTTCCATGTTTATCTCCTGGATTTATGCGACGTTGAAAGTATAGCTGTTCGTTTTTTGTAAACAGTTTCAAACGGTTGCCGTCAGCACGCCGCCTGCTGCCGGAACGCGTCCGGTCGATCTAAACCGATACACCAAAGTTACAAACATAGGATCCACCGAGCGGCCGAAACCTTCGGGGTTCATCTGTAAGGGATAATGTTTCAAGACCTATAGTGGTTGCAGCCGGCTGCCTATCTCTTTAACCCCAGAGTCTCAATAATTGTGCGGTAACGATTTACGTCTTTATATTTGACGTAGTTAAGCAGCCGCCGGCGTCTGCCGACCAGCATCAGAAGACCTCTGCGGGAATGATGATCCTTTTTGTGAATCTTTAAGTGCTCGGTGAGATAGGAAATGCGGTAGGTTAAAAGTCCAACCTGAACTTCCGGTGATCCCGTATCAGACTCATGCAACTTGAATTTTTCGATTAGTTTTTTTTTATCGCTGGTTGTGAAAGCCACTTTTTTTTCTGCCTCCTCTTGTTAATATCTTAATTGTGCATTTTGTAGTGAAACATTTTCGCCACCAAGACACAAAAATGAATATTAACCAAAGGCCTCCCTTTGTGTCTTTATGCCTTTGTGGCAATTTTATCCGGTTTATCCGGTTTATCCGGATTAGGTATTTTTCCTATTTGGAAAACACACAGCGGTACTCCAGACGCTGTCCGGGTTCGCTATATTTCAATATTGCAATAAGATCTCCGTCCCAGTCAACTATTTTTATTTCGGAACCGACGTCTCGGATTCCGTCGGTGCTGTTTGTTCCTGTCAGATCCCTGTCTGAGATCATTTTACCATGTCGTATTTTTTCAGCCAGCTGGTTATCGGCACAAAATTGCGGCATGTCCGGCAAAGCGTCTGCCATGCGGATTATACAGTCCGGCAGCCTTGTGCTGTTTCTCAACTTTTCAAGCTCGGGCATTGAAATTGCCTGGTTCAGTGTAAACCCGCTGCTTTCGAGCCGTTTTAATGCGGTGAGATCTCCGCCGCAGCCCAGGGATTTTCCGATGTCCGCACACAATGTGCGGATGTAGGTTCCGGCTGAACATGTTACCTCAAAGCGAATAAGCGGCAGCGCAATTTCCTGTATGGTAAGGTTGTAAATTTGTACGCGCCTGGACGGCTTTTGCATTGGTTTGCCACGGCGAGCCAGCTTATAAAGCGGAACGCCCTTGTGCTTTAATGCTGAATAAACCGGCGGCAGCTGCTTAATGGCCCCTTCAAATTTTTTGAAAACGTTTTTTATGATTTGCGGTGATAAATCAACCGGCTTACCGGTTGAAACAATGGTGCCGGTAAAATCCTGGGTATCCGTTTCTTCTCCGAGTTTGAGTACGGCAGTGTATTTTTTTTTATCGTGCAGTAAGAATCCTGCAATCCTAGTCGCCTGATTCAGACAACATATGAGTACGCCCTCGGCAAATGGGTCAAGTGTCCCGGCATGGCCTACTTTCCCGGCGTTGAGCGTTTTTTTTACAAATCTAACAACCCCGGCGGATGAGATATTCCCGGGCTTATCAATTACGATAATCCCGTTTAATTTGTCGCCAACCATCACAAATCATTAGACAGGGTAATAATTTCAGATTTTAATTTTGCCATGGTCATTTCGACCTGAAATCCCGCCGCACTGGAATGCCCGCCGCCTCCAAAAGAGCCGGCGATGGCAGCCACATCAACAGTTCCGTCGGAACGTAGACTTACATGAAATTTGCGTAACTCGTCTGTGTTTGTGTTACCGTTTTTTTGTTCCTGGATCAGGGCAGCCACTTTGACATCTTCAATCCGTCTGGCATAATTGATCATACCATCGACATCTTCCGGCTGGGTTCCTGTTTCCGTAAACATGGCATTGGTAAGGGTCATGATCGATAATTTACCGTTATCTGAAATTTCAATAGAATCCAGCGCCAGGTTTAAGAGCTTTATACGGCCCAGCGAGTATGTACCAAATACGTGTTGGGCAATATTATAAGGTTTGACCCCGTATTGCACCATCTCTTGGCTGATGGCAAAGGCGGCCTGGTTGGTATTTGAAAACCGGAATGATCCCGTATCGGTCAAGATCCCGGTGTATATGGACGTTGCAATGGCTTTATCTATAGGAGCGTTTAAAGCTTTTATCAAGTAGTAGACGATTTCCGCAGTGGAGCAGGCGGTCGGGTCGATGAATTGAATGTTGCCAAAGCGGGTATTTGTGACATGATGATCGATATTGACGATGACCGGTATTTGACGGACTTCCGTGTGTGCTTCACCAACCCGTGCCAGGTGGCCGCAATCCAGAATGAGAGCCGTATCATAGGTTGTTGCTTTTTTAATATGCCTGACAATACGCTCCACTGAAGGCAGAAATCGATAGACGGCCGGAATCGGGTTGGCGTTATATAGGGTAACTTTTTTATCCAGTTTGCCCAAGGCCAACCCCATGGCCAGCAAAGAACTGACGGCATCTCCATCCGGGTCGCAGTGGGAGGCCAGCAAAAGATGTTGCGACTTTTTAATTTGATTGATTATCTGATCCATTTTCCGTCATTACTCTTTTCAACAATTCATCAATATGAGATCCGTAGTCGAAAGATTCGTCATAAAAAAAAATTAAATCAGGCATATAGCGCAGGCTGAGTTTTCTCGCAAGACTTCGTCTAATGAATCCGCGTGCGCTTTCAAAACCCTTGGCAGCAGCTTCCGCCTTACTGCTGTCACCGTAAATTGAAAAATAAATGCGGGCCAGTTTCAAATCCCGCGACATTTTTACATTTGTGATCGTCGCCATTTTCAAACGGGGATCGTGGATGTCCTTTTTTAACAAATCCGACAGGACTTCCTGAATTAAACCGCTTACCCTGTCTGCCCGGGAAAAGGGTATCATAAATGAATTATTTCCATTTCCGTATCGACTATTTCCGCCAGCCCCATATCTTCGGCCATGTTGAAAAGCTTGTCGATTTTAGAATTAATCAGCGCTGCATCGTTACTGACCAGTGAAAAGCCGATTTCCGCTTTCCGATAGATATCGTTTGAGCCCACTTCGGCCACCGATGCATTAAAATTGTTGCGCAATCTGTTGATCATCGATTTGACTACTTTGCGTTTGCCCTTTAAAGAACGACAATCATGCAGCCTCAAGGTGATAAGTCCGGTTCCGACAACCATTGTAGTTATTGGTTATTAGTTATTGGTTAATTGTAATGGTTATTGGTTTCGATCACATTAAAGCTTTGCAAACATCGCCGCAAAAGATTCGAATGACAGATAACGAATAACTCCCCTCTATTTTGAGTTATTCCTATTAAAAGATCCAATCTTAAATGCCGCTTACTCGATCGCCGGTCTGATTTCTTCCAGGTAATAACACTCCAGGACGTCACCGGTTTTGATATCATTGAAATGCTCAACTCCAATGCCGCATTCATAACCGGCCTGTACTTCTTTAACGTCATCTTTAAACCGTCGCAGGGAGGAATTTTTGCCTTCATATAATACAACGCCATCTCTGATAACGCGGATATTATGGCCCCGCTCAATTTTTCCATCGGTCACATGACAACCCGCGATGGTGCCCACTTTGGGTATCTGAAATATCTCGCGAACCTGCGCCGAGCCCAGAATATGTTCTTCATAGGTGGACTCCATCAGTCCCACCATAGCACCCTTGACATCCTTGATGACGTCATAAATGACATTGTAAAAGCGCATATCCACATTTTCTTCGGCGGCAATTGCCTGAACTTTGGGAGTCGGTCGCACATTAAATCCGAAGATGATCGCATTGGATACCGACGCCAGGGGAATATCCGATTCGGTAACGGTTCCAGTGGCGGAATGCACGATATTTACTTTTACTTCCTCATTGGAAAGCTTTGTTAAAGCCTCGGTGAGAGCCTCGATCGAGCCGTGAACATCCGCTTTGAGTATAAGGTTTAGGTCTTTGATTTCGCCCTGCTGCATTTGTTCAAAGAGATTTTCCAGGCTGACTCGGTTGGTTTGGGCAAGTTCTTTGGATCGCTGCCTTTGAGTACGGTGCATACTGACCTGTTTGGCGCTTCGTTCATCGTCGAGAGCAATCATCTCGTCACCGGCCACGGGCACACCCGACAAACCCAGGATTTCAACCGGTATGGAAGGACCGGCGGATGCGACCTGAACCCCCTTGTCGTCCAGCATGGCACGGATTTTTCCAAAGTGAATACCGCATACTATCGGATCTCCGTTCCGCAAGGTGCCGTCTCGTACGAGAACGGTGGCGACCGGTCCGCGGCCGGTATCTATTTTGGCTTCAACCACATGGCCGAACGCCAACTTGTCCGGGTTGGCTTTCAGCTCCAATACTTCAGATTGCAGTGAAATCATTTCGAGCAGTTCGGCAATGCCCTGTTTCTGTTTTGCAGAAACTTGAATAAAGATAGTTTCACCCCCCCAATCTTCGGGGGTTAACCCGTTCTCAGCCAGTTCTCGTTTGACTCGTTCGGGATCGGCATTTGCCTTGTCGATCTTATTGATTGCAACAATAATCGGAACACCTGCCGCTTTGGAATGGTTGATGGCTTCAATCGTCTGGGGCATGACGCCGTCGTCGGCGGCGACAACCAAAATGACAATATCGGTGACCTTGGCGCCCCGGGCCCGCATGGCGGTAAATGCCTCATGACCGGGGGTGTCAAGAAATGCTATTTGACCATTATCGGTGGCAACAAGATAGGCACCGATGTGCTGCGTAATGCCGCCGGCTTCGGTCTCGGTTACGTGGCTTTTGCGGATAACATCGAGCAGGGAGGTTTTGCCATGGTCCACATGGCCCATGATGGTAACCACCGGTGGTCGTTCCTGCAATTTTTCCGGGTCGTCTGTTTTCTGTTTTAATATTTCTTCTTCTTCAAAGGCGGCGCGCTCCACTTCATAATCAAATTCGGTTGCAACCAGAACCGCGGTATCATAGTCGATGCTCTGATTGACGGTGGCCATAACGCCCATGCCCATGAGGGTTTTTATCATTTCACCGGATTTAATTCCCATCCTTTTAGCCAACTCGGAGAGAACAATGGCATCATCGATTTTAATGCGTCGTTTGATGGCCTTGGCTGTTGTGATTTGAGTTTTTTGTCCCGTGGCAACCACTTTGCCTTTGGCACCCTTGCGTGGTTTACGGGTTCTATAGCCGCTACCGTACAGGGCTGCTCCCTCAATAACCGATTTTTTACGAAATGAAATCTTCTTTTTTAAGAATTTTTTGTTTCCATCAACCCCTTCGTCAGGCTTCTGCCGCCATTTCTTTTTCTTGGTTTCTTTGGATGGCAATTCCCGTGGAGGAACACCCGGTTTTGCGGCCGGTGCACGCGGCGGCCTCCGCGTAACCTTGCTTTTGGGCTTTTCAGGCGTGACGACTATCTTTGTCGGAGACTTTTTCACTGGCTTTACAGGCAGTTGGATAATTTTGGCGGCGGCCTCTTTTTTAACTTTTTTAGGCTTCTTTTCCTTAAGAGCCACCGGTGTTTCCACTTGAACTGCCGGCGTTTTTTTACTTACAGGCGTTTTCTGCACCGGTTTCAAATCGACTGTTTTCAGCTCTTCAGCAGGCTTTTCATCAGCGGTTTCTATCTCTGCACCGGCTTCAATCGGTTCTTGCTCCTCAGGAGCTTTTTTGCTCTCGACAGTTTCTTCAGTCGTCTCCTGTTCCGCGGCTATTTCGACTGTATCCGGCGTAGGTTCGGGCACGACTTCTACCGGCACTTTTTTTCTGCGTCTGCGAATGACGGTCGGTTTTATGCGCGTCTCCTCAATGGATGCTTCTTTTTTTCCAAAAATCACGTTTCTCACTTTTGCAACGGCTTCATCATCCAGAGAACTCATATGACTCTTGACAGAGATATCAAGTTCATTCAGCTTATTCAGCAGAATTTGGTTTGTCAGATTAAGGTCTCTGGCGAGTTCATAAACCCTGGTCTTGGCCATTACTTCCCCCTAAGGTTCCTTTATTTGCCCGATCGATCTATTTTTCATCCGATCCAGCTTCATCCAGTTCAGCTTTATCCTGTGGCTGTTCAGGTTTCAGCGAATCTTCTATTCCATCGGCCTCGTCTTCAGCGGTTTGCGGAGCGATTTCTTCTTCGCCGTGTTCATTGTTCGCCGCAGTCTTGGAAGCTGTTTCAGCGTCCGTATCCGCTTCGGATTGTGCAATCACATTACGTGCCGCTTCCAGAAGTTTTTCGGCCTTTTCTTCCCCAATTCCTCTAATTTGAATCAAATCCTCGATGGTTGCCCGGCTGATTTCTTCAGCCGAATAAAACCCACTCTCATATAATGCATCGGCTAAACCGATTCCAACTCCAGGCAGAGCCACAAGTGAGTCATAACCGATTTGCATAGCCTGACTGTAACGGGTTTCATTTTTTACATCCAGATGCCAACCGGAAAGTTTGGATGCCAGCCTTACGTTCTGTCCTTTTTTACCGATGGCAATGGATAAATATTCGTCAGGAACAATGACTTCCATCGAACGGTTGTCTTCGTCTATAATAACCCTGGAAATCTCAGCGGGGGCCAGTGCGTTGCATACGAATTTAGCCGGGTCCAGATGCCACGGAATGATGTCGATTTTTTCACCCCGAAGTTCCTGCACGACGTTTTGCACCCGGCTGCCCTTCATGCCCACGCAAGCTCCGACAGGATCTATGTCGGAATTATTTGAAGCCACCGCAATTTTTGCACGCACACCAGCTTCGCGCGAAGCGCCCATAATGGTTACGATACCTTCGCTGATTTCCGGTACTTCCGTTCGGAAAAGGTCAATTAAAAAATTTGGATGCGTCCTGGAAAGAACAATTTGCGGGCCGCGTGAATCATGCAGCACGTCCAGGATGTAGGCCCGAATGCGATCGCCCCGGCGATACGATTCCCTTGGCACCTGTTCGCGGGACGGAACGACCCCCTCGGTGTGACCCAGGTTTACAATGATATCACCCCGATCGATCCGCTGCACGATGCCGTTCAAAATCTCCCCCTTGCGGTCAATGAAGTTGGCATAGACAGCATCTTTTTCGGCATCCTTCATTTTTTGGATGATGACCTGTTTGGCCGACTGTGCGGCGATACGGCCGAAGGTGGTGGCATCCATTTTGGTGCCGAGGCTATCGCCGACTTCGCATTCGGGATCCAGCTTCCGCCCTTCCTCAAGGCTGATCTGAACAGCAGGTTCGGTGACCTCTTCCGCTACCTCCATAAACTGGAATACTTCAATCTCACCGCTTTCATCATTATATTGAACTTCGATATCCAGTTTGTTGCCGAACTTTTTTCTGGCGGCAGATCGCAAAGCTTCTTCCAGAGCCCTGATAAGGACTTCGCGGTCAATACCTCTATCCCGGCTAACCTGTTCAACGACACGCTTTATGTCTGAGACAAACATCAGATCGCTCCATTAAAAGTTAGTTTATCATCGAGGCTAAAACTCAAATTTCAAATAAATCCTGTTTTTCCCGCCGCGGCGGGATTGTATTTTTGAGACATTCAATCTGCAAGCCGTGCTTTTAATATATCCTGATTGGGAATGGCAATGATTTGTTCACCAAGTTGCAGGTTTACCCGTCCGCCGGAAATTCCCAATAGGATGCCTTTAAAAATTTTTTGCCCGTTAATCGATCGATTTGTTTTTATTCTTATCCGGTTCCCTTTAAATTTTTCAAAATCCTCTTTTGAGGCCAAGGGACGCGATTGCCCCGGCGAGGTGACTTCGAGATTGAACGGCCCGATATCATCCAGATTGACATCTATAATATCACCCATCTGGCGGCTGATACTGACGCAGTCATGCATGTTGATCCCATCGGGCTTGTCTATATACAGGCGCAGTATTCTGCCCCCCGATTCTCGCTGAAACTCAACGTAAATCAGCTCCAGCCCCTCGGACTCACACACCGGTTTGGCCAGTGTCTCGACCTGGTCAATAACTTTTTGTTCGTTGACAGGTGGATGATGACGGTTTCCCGGCCTGGTCCCTTTTTTTACATAATGTTTCTTTGTTTTCACCGTATTGCAAACGTTCCTCTTTAAAACACAAAAACGGGCTATTGCCCGTTTCCTCATGTTTCAGGTAGACCTTATTGATGCACAGCGAGAAAGTTTATCTGTTCATACCAATAACCATAAGGAAAAAGTTAAGTTCATCCCACAATACAACCATATTCCACCACGGCCCATACATAAGGAAAAAGGCGATCTCGTGCTGGAGCGGGCAACGAGATTTGAACTCGCGACACCAAGCTTGGGAAGCTTGTACTCTACCAACTGAGCTATGCCCGCCCATTTACCGTTTAACTTAGAACTATTAAGACAAATTTTTACGATTGTCAATAATTTTCATCAAACTAATTATCGTCGAGCAAATTCCTGATGTTTGTCAGCTCCGTTTTCAGATTCTCCAAGAACCGTCGAGTGGCGGGGGACTCAGCGGCGGCTTTAGCGTTTATATATTTACGGGCCCCGTCAATTGTGAATTTTTTTTCATGGAGCAGATGTTTAATCTCAAGGATTATTTCGACATCTTTTTTGGTATACGACCGTTGTCCTGACTCTGTGCGCCGTGGCTTTAT
>JAJRVC010000389.1 GCA_024277475.1 Deltaproteobacteria bacterium | reverse complement strand
AGGGTGCTCTTTTCGACGATGATCTTGGGAGAGCGCGCACACTCCAAAATCTGCCGGGCCGTCTTTTCCCAGTACTGCAGATCTGCGGCCATGCCGGCACCCAACCCGTAGGTCTTGGTGGGGGTGTTGACACTCACAAAAATGATGTCCGCCTCCCGGATTCCCTCTTCAATGCCGGTGCTGAAAAACAGGTTGCGTCCTCTGGTGGCACTTACCAGTTCTTGCAGTCCGGGCTCGTATATAGGCAATTGGTCAGAATTCCACTGCCGGATTCTGTCGGGATTGATGTCAACCACCATCACCTTGTACCGGGGACATTTGCGGGCAATCATCGCCATGGTAGGTCCCCCGACGTAGCCGGCGCCAATACAGAGAATCTTCTTTTCAAAAACGGCGTTCATCTTTCAGCAGTCCTCTCTCACGACAAGTTGGGGTCAGAAAGCCATTCAGCGATGACGGCCGCCGGTTCAGGATAGAATCACGATCTTTTCTTCCGGTATGCCGGCGCCGAGAATCAGTTTGTATATCTGCCCGCGCTGTTCAACCGCTGTAATTAAAATGCGATCGAAATCCAATGGCGTGGCATCTTCCAGCGATACGATACGCTTGCCGAAAAATTTCCCCCCTTTATGGTACCCATCGATCATGAGCACCAGTTCGAGGGAAGTGTCTTTCAGCGAAATATAGGCGATCTCTGCAAAGTCTCCCGTTCCAAAAAAGGCGATCCTGCACACACCCGATTCTTCCAGGGACACAAAAAGCTGTTTGAGCTTCTGCCGTGCCTCCTTGAAATACCGGTAAGAGTATTGAATATACTCGTAGGTCAGCTGCGTTTTTTCCGCCGCACCTTTCGGCGTCAGAATGTATTTTACGCGGTTTTTGGGGATGGTGGTAATTTTGAAATAGCCCTTGTGCGCCAGCCTTTTGATAAAAGAATTTACCAGTCCCAGCGAAATGTTGAGCTTTTTGGCCAGGTCCCGCTGGCTGGGCGTACTGGCCCTTTCGATCTCCTCCAGCAACTGAAGCGTGCGCAGATCCTGATAATCCATGTTGATACCGTATTAATTCAGATTGTTATAATATTGAAAAAGCATAGCTCCGCTTTTCGGATTACAAATTCCAGTTTCCGGAACCCGCTGAATTTATAAGCATTTTATTTGTGTTCGCAGAGAAATTGTTCAGTCTTTGAACATGTTCTGCGCCGTATGTCAAGTGAAATATCGGCATGGCTGTAAATTGTTGTGCTGAGATTTTTTCAATTACTTGATTCCGCAAGGCAAATGAGCTCGGCAGGGGTCTTCGCCATTTGGCGGGGGAGGCATCATTGGAGTACATATCTTTGATGTGCAACCAGATGTCTATAAAATAAAAGCCCTCCTGGCTGCTACAAACCGGAGGGCTCTTTTTTAAACGGGTATTTGTATTTTTTTATTGCTGTGCCGATTCTCCCGAAAGAACGACGCTGTCGATCAATCCGCTGCCTCGTACACGCATGCAGTTTACCTGGAGAATGCTGACCCCGGGCTGAGCCAAGTTCAGATCCTGCTGGAGGTCTCTTTCAATGTTTGCCCACTGCCCTTCCCTTGTTTCCAGCGGGAGACCGAAACGCACCCTTTTTCCCTTTCCGAGTCTGTCCGCCTCTTTGGGTTCATATCTGATGAAGCGCACACCGGCGTCCGTCATCACTTCGAACTCGATCAGGTATTTTTCGGAAAATTTCATCGAAAAAGAAACTTTGGAGTGAACCCCATTGCGCCACGGTGCCCCGTATCGGCCGGAGAGCTGGTAACCATGGTTCATTCCCCGTCCACTCAGGCTGATAACGGTGCCGTGGGTGGGGTCTTCCACACTTTTTATCTCCGCTTTTTTCCGGTTCCCCCTGTAAACGCTCCAGCGCAGGGACAGGCCCGCCTCGCGGCCATCCTCATAGCCGACCTCAGCGGGTATTTCCGCCGGGTCTTCAGGGGCGCTGCCGTTATCCAGCTCCTGTCCATCCGGGACCCCGTCATTGTCGCTGTCAAAATCCAGCAGGTTTGGGATACCGTCCTGGTCGAGGTCCGCCTCCCAACCGTCTTCTTGCCAGTACATCAATTCGGCCGAATCATTGGTGCCGTCGCCATCGGTGTCCATGGCATGCGGATCGGTGCCGTAGATATCAACTTCTTCTCTGTCGGCAAGCCCGTCGCCATCGGTGTCATGGCCTTCGGGCATTTCTCTCAGAAGCTCGATGTCATCGACCCGGCAATTGCCTCTCACCTGAAAACTGTTGACTTCTGCAATGATCTCATCGGGTTGGGCCAGGGAAAGATCCGCCTGCAGATCACGAACGAAGCAGTACCAGTTTCCATCGGCGATGTCCGACCCCAGTCCAAACCGAACTCTTTTCTCCTGGCCGAGTTTATTGGTGTCAACCGGTTCGTAGGTCAGCAATCGCTTCTGTCCTGACTCTGTGACCACTTCGACTTCAACCTTGAATTTCCCGACAGCTTGCATCCGCCAGGAAATGACGGGCAGATTCTTGGAATGCCAGGGAAAGCCGCCTTTACGCTGAAGAATAAAGCGGCTTTTCATTCCCTTTCCGTACAAAGCAATCACCCGGCTGCCCAGGTTTTTATCTTCTATGTTTTCAATAGACACCCTGGTCGCTTCGCCGGCAATGATTCCCCAGCGCTCAATTTGGCCGTCCTCACCGTCTTCATACACTATTTCAGACGGCCCGATGTCGGGGTTTGCAGGATCCCCGCCGTTTTTTAACTCATCACCATCCAGATAGCCATCGTTATCAACATCGGCGACAAGGAGGTTTTTAATACCGCCCAGGCCCCAATACTTGTACTCCTGGCCATCGTCGATGCCGTCTCCGTCCGTGTCCGCATTTTTAGGGTCGGTACCGTATTTTTCTTCCAGAAAATCCGGCAAACCATCGCCGTCGGAATCATCCGGCAGGTATTTCACCTCGTTGGAGTCGGAGCTTTCATTGCCCAATTCGTCACGGGCCCTGACGACAAAATAGCAGGTTTTATTCTCTTCTATCTGAATGGTGCAGGTCGTCTGTCCGCCCTCCCATTTGGGATTCTCGTAATCAAAAGCTTGGCCTTCCGACCGACAGAACAACCTGTAGGAAATTCCCGGACCTGTACTGCCCTCCCACGTCAAGGTCAATGAAACCGCTTCGGCAGAGGCAGATTGAGGGATCAGTGCCAATACAACAGAGAACATCAAAGCGAGTATCGGAGCCTTTGGTTTTCGAGACCGGTAATTGAAGTTCTTGGCTGGAAGAGTTGTCGACAGGTTATCACGCATCGTGTTCCCTCCTTGAAATAAATTCCTAATCTATCAGAGGGAAAGTGCAGCCTGTCTGTAAGCCCTTCGGCAGCCCGGCTGTCATGGCATGTTGCGTTAGACCCGTGGCTTTGCGTCCCCGGCTTTCACCGGGTTTGCCCTTTCGCTCTGACTTGCCCACAGAGAGAGCAAGCCCTGTGCCAAAAACTTAAATGTATTTAATTCCTTATTTTTTTAGTTAGTTAGATGGTAAAAGACTTTTTTCGAACTCCATTCGAATGAAGATGTCTCAAGTTAAATTACAATTATGTCGCTGGAGTTACCGCTTGAATACGGAGAGAGCCTTATGGTTTCACCCCAATGGTTTTGCGATGGGAAGGTTCGGTGATGGTTGAGAGGAGTGTAGAGGCGTTTGTGGAAAAACGAAAAGGAGGGGATCACCCTCCTTCCTGGATTAACGTGTTGCGAGTGGAAAAATTATTTTTGGGTTCTTTTCCGCAAACTGGCCAAACCCACCAGACCGCTTCCCAGCAGCAAAAGAGTTGCCGGTTCAGGTGTGGCGGACGTAGGCGTAACCGGCTCGCTAAATTTCCTGGCGTTTACGGTCCCCTTTTGTACTGCCACACCTTTGGCAATTTTTACCTTTGTCTTCAGGACCGTTGGTTTGTGCTTTTTTTCCAGCCTGGCGATTCTTTTATCCAGCTTTTTGGCCTGTTTTCCCGTAAGTTGAGCCACATAAGCTTGATCCAGGCCCTTTTCTTGCACACTCTGCAGCGAAATGAGTGCCGAACCATCGTCATACTTCTGCACGTTTTTAAACTTGCCGACTTTCTTGACCTTGACTTTTTTTAAACTGTCGGCCCCAAACTGATCTTTGATAATCACGTAAGTGTTACCTGTGCCTGTGTGTGTGCCGATCCATCCAAAATCCGGGTCTATGATGACACCGGCTGTGGAACTGTTTATTGAAAACAGGCCTATTGCCATAACCAAAAGGGCCGGTAACAACCACTTTTGTTTTTTGGATTTCATTTCCCCCACCTCCTGATTTAACTTTTCCTGCAAGAAAAAATCAATCTCATTTTCCCCTGTGGTAAAGCGATAAAGCCGTGTCCTTCTTCTTAATGGTTAGACTAAGCAATACTAGTACCAAAATTGTCACCTGCTTATGGCCTTGAATTAAAGATTT
>JAJRVC010000388.1 GCA_024277475.1 Deltaproteobacteria bacterium | reverse complement strand
TAATGCCATCAATTTCTATGAGGTGCATTTTGATACAATGGGTGCCCGATGTCAACAAAATCAGGATGCGCTTGCAGCCAGACTTGAAGTAGACAGGAAGGAAACAGAAGTACGGAGCTTAGAGGCTTCGCCCCAACGGGCCGCCGGCCCGGAGGGAATGTTGGAATATTCCACTTCCGGGGCAAATTCGGAAGCCCCAAAAAACCTCTATACTCTCAGTACGTTGTAGAAATTCCGAGATGTTTAATTATTGATTGACTGATGAACGACAATTATATTTGAGGTTCAACGACAATTAAAATTGAGGTCCGACGACAATTAGAATTGAGGTTTCCGAACAAACAATTGATAATCCTGTATTCTGAAAATAATGACAAAGGGGGACACAGGGTGGTCACAGATCAACAAGTGAGGAGACTAATGAAGTTGAACCAGAAAGAGAAAAATTTATCGGTAGCGGCGGCCAAGTCTGGGATGTCGGAGAATACGGCTCGAAAGTATCTGGGACACAGAAAACTTTCCAGTCAGATCAAGCAAGAAAGGATCTGGCAGACACGAGAAGATCCATTTGAACAAGACTGGGACGACATCAAGCTCAAGCTGGAGATCAATTCCGGGCTGGAAGCCAAAACGCTGTTTGAATGGCTGCAGCGAACCTATCCGGGGCGATACAGCGATGGTCAGCTTCGTACGCTGCAACGCCGAATAAAGCAGTGGCGGGCGTTGGAAGGTTCGGCCAAAGAGGTTTTCTTTGATCAGCGACACAAGCCCGGCGAATTATGTGAATCCGATTTTACCCATATGTCGGTGCTGGGCATCACCATCAATGGCATGATTTTCAACCATCTTATCTATCATTTTGTATTAACTTATTCGAACTGGGAGACCGGTACGATTTGCTTTTCAGAAAGCTTTGAGAGCCTCAGTGCCGGTTTGCAGAATGCACTGTGGGAGTTGGGCGGTGTTCCGGTTATGCACAGGACGGACAAGCTGTCTGCTGCCGTTCAAAAGCTGGACAAGCCAGGGAGAGATGAGTTCACCCGAAAATATCGTGCGTTATTGCGCCATTATGGGCTTATCGGGCAAAAGATCCAGACCGGCAAGGCCAATGAAAATGGTGATGTGGAGCAACGTCACTATCGTCTGAAACGGGCGGTCGAACAGGCGCTTTTATTACGATGCAGCAGGGATTTTGCAACCCGTGACGAGTATGAGTTTTTTTTGCGGAAATTGTTCCACCAGTTGAATGTCGGGCGTCGGGAGCGATTTGATAAAGAGCTAAATATAATCAGATCGCTTCCGGCAAAACGTTTGGGTGACTACACGATCTATAGTGTCAAAGTCCGCCCGAATAGCACGATTGTCATTAAGAAGAATGTATATTCTGTACACAGCCGTCTGATTGGTGAAAAGGTCAAGGTGCGTTTGTATGCGTATCATCTTGAGGTTTGGTATGCGCAACGAAAGGTGGAAAAGATCCCCCGGCTCAGAGGGGAGGGAAATCACCATATCCAGTACCGCCACATTATTGACTGGCTGGTGCGAAAGCCGGGCGCATTTGAAAATTATCGGTATCGTGACGATCTGTTCCCCACCAGCCGGTTCAAAATGGCCTATGATTATCTGAGGGAGCACAACCAAAGCCGGGCTGCCAAAGAATATCTCAAGATTCTTGATTTGGCGGCAAAAGAAAGTGAGACCGGTGTTGACGATGCGCTAAGGTGGCTCATGGATCAGGATGAGCCCATAAGTTTTGATGCGATTGAAGTGATCCTGATAACGAATCAAAGCATCCCGGAAGTAACGGACGTTGAAATTGATGAGGTTGACCTGAGCCTTTACGACACCCTTTTGGAAGCCGTGGAGGTGAACTGATGGATATTGGATCTGAGTTGACCCGACACTTAAAGCAGCTTCACTTACCAACATTCCGGGAGAACTTTGAAGATGTTGCCCGTTTAGCCGAAAAGGAATCTTTGACCTATGAGCAGTATCTTCTGGAGCTATCGATAAAGGAATGCGAAGTGCGCCGTCACCGGCGCATTGAACGATATTTGCGGGAGTCATGCCTTCCGCTTGAAAAGACGATGGAGGTCTTTGACTTGAAACGTTTGCCGAAAAAGGTCGTTCATCAGGTCAATCATTTGTTGGAGGGGTTTTTCCTCGATAAAACAGAAAATGTTCTGGCTTTCGGCAACCCGGGCACCGGCAAAAGCCATTTGCTGTGTGCGATTGCGCATGCATTGATCCACAAAGAAAAAAGGATCTATTTTACCAAATGTGCGTTTTTGGTGCAGAAACTTCTGACCGCTAAAAAAGACTTAAGGTTGGCACAGGAGTTGAAAAAAATGAATAAGTTCGATGCCGTTGTGATTGATGATTTATGCAAAGCTTTGCATAATTCGTCAATGAGCAGACACCCATAAGATGCAAAGGTTTTGATCACCTTTGCTTCCGTATGATCGGCTACCGACTGGTAAAGCAGTTCTACCAGCTCAGGGAAT
>JAJRVC010000387.1 GCA_024277475.1 Deltaproteobacteria bacterium | reverse complement strand
GGTCTTTTTTAAGTGAAAATAGAACGCGGTTGCCAATAAAACGATGGCTAAAATCATCATGGGTATATGAAGGAACCCAAAGCTACGCGCAAATGCCAGAGCCGCCGTCCCTACTCCCAAACCGGAAAGAATAACAGGGGCCGCACAGCAGATGGAACCCATGCTTGCGGCCAGAAGTCCGGCGGCTCCTGTAATTTTTACCTTGTTCATAATCGATCTTTTTCAGATGATATTTGTCCGCCCTTGTTTTTTTTTACAACTCTCTGCCTGAATCAAAACAACAAAGGATGGGACAGTCGCTGGTGAGCGTTGTCTCTTCTAACTGTTAAAGACCGTACACCCTGTACCATGATACAGGGTCAAGGGAGAATATGCTTGCTCTCGGGTTTTTATTTCGATAGTATTGGAATTATGGAAATAATGACTGCAGTTTCAGCCTTATCCGCTCTGGCCCAGGAAAATCGCCTTGAAATTTTCAGGATGTTGGTGCAGGTGGGGCCTGATGGCATCCGTGCCGGTCAAATAGGAGAACAACTGGATATGCCACTTTCAACGCTATCTTTCCATTTAAGCCAATTGAAAAATGCAGGTCTGATTACTTGCCGTCGCGAAAGCCGCACCCTGTTTTATTCGGCCAGTTACTCTTCAATGAATGAGCTGATGGCTTATTTAACCGAGAACTGTTGCCGGGGAAATTCGCAAAATTGCGAAATTCCAGTGGTATGTGATTCTGAAACACCCTCCGGTTAAAAGAATAATCAACATGGCAACAGCTAAAAAAAACCAGAATTCTGGATTGGGTTTCTTTGAAAAATATTTAACCCTTTGGGTGTTTCTTTGTATCTTGGCGGGAATTACGCTGGGTCATTTTATTCCAGCTTTTTTTCAGACCCTGGGTCAAGCTGAATTATTCAGGGTTAATATTCCTGTGGCGGTATTGATCTGGATAATGATCGTCCCCATGTTGTTAAAAGTGGACTTTGCGGCCTTGCACGAAGTGCGGTCGCATTGGAAGGGAATAGGCGTTACCGTATTTATCAACTGGGCCGTCAAACCGTTTTCAATGGCGGCCTTGGGTTGGCTGTTTATTTCCCACCTTTTTGCACCCTACCTGCCCGTTGACCAGATTGACTCCTATATTGCAGGCCTGATTATTCTGGCCGCGGCACCTTGCACTGCGATGGTATTTATCTGGAGCAACCTTACAAATGGCGAGCCGAACTTCACGTTAAGTCAGGTGGCTTTAAACGATGTGATTATGATTTTTGCCTTTGCCCCGGTTGTCGGGTTGTTGCTGGGTTTGTCTTCGATCACCGTTCCCTGGGAAACTTTGTTTTTATCTGTTGCTCTTTATATTGTGGTTCCGGTTATTGTGGCTCAGGTTTGGCGAAAGGTTTTGCTAAAAAAAGGTGGAGACTCTGCATTACAAAAAACGATTCAAAAGTTAAACCCTTTTTCACTCAACGCACTATTAATTACTTTGGTGTTGTTATTTGGTTTTCAGGGCAGACAGATTCTGGCTCAACCCATGGTGATTATCCTGCTTTCCATTCCCATTATTATCCAGGTCTATTTTAATTCGGCACTGGCATACTTGCTGAACCGAAAATTCAGGGTGGCGCATTGTGTTGCGGGGCCTTCGGCTCTCATAGGAGCAAGTAATTTTTTTGAACTGGCCGTGGCAACAGCAATCAGTCTGTTTGGATTTCAATCGGGAGCGGCTTTAGCGACAGTCGTTGGGGTGCTTGTGGAGGTTCCTGTGATGTTGTCGGTGGTTCGCATTGTAAACAGTTCGCGGGACTGGTACGAAAAATAATCTGCCTCCCTTAGTGTTGCCACTGCCTTCCCATCGATAAAAAAACAGGCATCCGAAATTTAAAACCGAAAAAAATTGAAAACGTTTCAATTTCCTAGTAGTTTGGCCTCGAACAGGTTGTCTCCCTTCGTTTGCCCCTATCGGGGGGAAGTTTACTTCCCTTTTTAAATCACAAAATGAGTTGAATATGAAAGATGTTTTAGGAAAGCAGGTTCTCATTCTCGATGGTGCCATGGGCACCATGGTGCAAAATCTGGAGTTGGATGATGCCGCCTTTGGCGGTGCGGCTTTCAAGATGCTAACCGACCTGCTGATTTTTTCGCGTCCCGATGACCTGGAAGGGATTCATCTGGAATATCTGCGCGCCGGTGCCAACCTCATCGAAACCGACACCTTTGGTGCCTCCCCTCTACGATTGAAAGAGTTTGATTTTACGCAAATAGATGTTACAGACATCAAGGCGATTCCACAGGGACTGGATTTAAAAAAATCGGACTACTCCGCCATCACGCATCACCTGAATGTTGAAGGTTGCCGGATTGCCAGAAAAGCCATCGATCGTTATAAAAACGAACCGGAGTACGATGGCCGACCCTTGTTTGTCGCTGGTTCCATTGGTCCGTCCAATTATGTGCTTTCCAAAACGGAAGCCGATCTCAATAAAGCCAATTGGAAGCAGATTGTTGACAACAATTTCCTGCAGGTAAGAGGAATGATTGAAGGCGGCGCGGATGTTCTGCTATTTGAAACGCAACAGGATATTCTGGAGTTGAAGGCTTCGCTGACAGGTGCCAACAAAGCGTTTGATGAGTCCGGCAAACAGCTTCCCATCATTGCCCAGGTGACGGTGGACGGGTTTTCCAAAATGCAAATATTCAACACCGACATTCATGCGGCTCTTGTTGCGGTGGAAGGCATGGGCATTTCCGCTTTCGGTATCAACTGCAACACAGGTCCGGAACTGATGCAAAAAACGGTCGAAAAACTCAGCCGAGTTTGCAGTTTACCGATTTCCATTGTGCCCAATGCGGGTCAGCCGGTTTCCGAAGACGGCAAGACTTGTTACAAGCTCGAACCTGAAGAAATGGCGGACTATGTAGAACGTTTCGTTAAAGATTTTGGCGTTTCCATTATTGGTGGATGTTGTGGCACCACCCCGGCGCATATCCGCGCGTTATCGAATCGATTGAAAGGCGTTGCCCCTGCCAGAAAAAAAATCGAGAAGCGGGTTTTTGTTTCGGGTCCGCAAGAGGCGATACCGTTAGACAGTTCCGAGGCTTTGGTGCGCATCGGCGAAAGGTTAAACGTGCGCGGCAGTAAAAAAGTTCGCGAGGCTGTTGAGCGTGACGATGGAATTCAGATGGCAGTTTTGGAAGAGGTTGTTGAAGAGCAGGTCAAAGACCTCGGTATCGATATCATTGATGTTTGCATGGACAGCAACATTGTCGAAACGGAAAAAGTTTTACCGCAGGTGATTTATGAGACGACAAGTGATTTCAAGGGAGCCATGTGCATCGATTCTTTTTCGGTTGAAGCATTGCAGGTGGCTATCGAAGCTTATCCCGGAAGGCCCATCATTAACTCTATCAGCCTGGAAGAATATGAAAAGGGAGTGAGCAAGCTCGATGCCGTGTTGTCGCTGACCCGTCAACATCACCCGGTTTATGTGGCTTTGGTGAATGGGCCTGAAGGACCTGGGCAGACGGCAGATGAGAAATATGAACTGGCTGCCGAAATTGTCAGACAGGCAAAAGACAAACACAATGTGACCCCCGATCAGATTCTTATGGATGTCAACGCTTACCCTATCGGCTCGGAGTCGGTAGAAGGATTAAACTTCTGCGCTGAAACTTTAAAGTGTCTGCCGCGAATAAAAGCGATTCATCCCGATTTGAAAACCAGCATTGGAGTCGGCAATCTGACCAATGGTCTGGCTTCGAAACCTTATATGCGAAAAGTTTTGACCAGCGTTTTTCTGGATGAGGCGAGAAAAGCGGGGCTCGATTGCGCGATATTGAATCCCAACCACTATGTGCCGCTCGAAAGCCTGACAGAGAGCGATGTGGAGCTGGCGCGAAAAGTAATTCTTGATCGCAACATGACGGCGTTTGAAGAGTTGGAGCAGATTGCGCTGACAAAAAAAACCGGTACCCAGGTAAAAAAGATCGACTACGACGATCTTTCTCTGGAAGAAAGTATCTGCCAGAAAATTAAAGATGGATTCAAACAAAAACAGGATGGGATTGTAGAAAAAGAGGGTGGCGAGTTCCCTTATAAAGACAAAATAGTGGCCGATGTCGCCGAGGCGATAGACAAGCACGAGCCGTTGAATTTTATCAGCGGTTACCTAATGAAGTCGATGCGTGAGTTGGGTGATGCGTTTGGTCGCGGCGAAGTGAGCCTGCCGCATTTATTGAAAAGTGCCGATGTGATGCGTCATGTCATGCAGTTTCTTGAAGCCTTCATGCGTTTTAAAAGTGGTGTCGAGCCGGGTGCGGCCATCGACTATAAGGGCGTGGTGGTGATCGGCACGGTGTATCAGGATGTACATAGCATAGGCAAAGACCTGGCTAAAACACTTCTCGAAAATTATGGGTACCGGGTGGTTGACCTGGGTGTGCAGGTGCCTTTGGAAAAATTTATCGAAACGGCACGTGTCGAAAAAGCCGATGCCATTGGCATGAGTGCGCTTCTGGTGCAAACCTCCAATCATATGATTACGGTGGCGCGCATGTTGGCGGAGGAAAAATTTTCCATCCCGATCCTCATTGGCGGGGCGCCGGTGAACCTTCGCCATGCGGGTTATGTGGCCATGCAGGGAAGCGATGAAACCGCCGCTATTCTTGACAATGTTTTTTACTGCGACAGCGGTATGGATGGGGTCAACACGATGGGGTTGCTGATGGATAAGGAAAAGCGACCTGTGTTGTTAAAGGAAAATCAGCAGGCGTTGCTCATGCAATATCAGAAAGCCAAAGGCATTAAGAAGGAGAAGGACAAACTGCTGGAAACCCTGCCAAGAAGAAAAGTGAGCTTTCGCCATCATGAGGTGCCTGCCGAGGGGTATGCCATCCAAAAGGTAGAATTTAAATTGCATAAACTGTCTTTGGACCGGAAAAGTCTTTACTCCCTGAACTGGAAGTTTGGAAAAAAATCGAGCTGGATTCAAAAAGGAATCACGGTGGACCAGTTGCGGCGGCTGGAAAAGGAATGGGTGGAAAAGGCGGAGCAGAATCGTTGGATCACCCCCAAGGCACGCTTCGGGCTTTTCCCGGCACAGGCGGATGGCGACGAGGTGGTCTTCTATGAATCGGAGAAACGCGAAAAAGAACTGGGCCGGTTTGATTTTGATTTGTGTATTGGCAAGGGAAGGAAAGATAAATTTTCTGTCGGGCAATATTTTCATTCGGTCGACTCCGGTCAACTGGATGCGATTGGTCTGCAAATTACCACTGCGGGTGTCGGGGTGGAGGCGGGAATCAAAGCGTTTAAAGAACAGAACGACAGTGAATCGGCTTTATATCTGCAGGGTCTGAGTGACCGAGTGGCAGAAGATATGGCCGAGTACATCCATCAATTGTTGCGAACGAGAGCGGGCTACAAAAAAGAAAATCGCGGACAACGTTATAGTCCGGGCTACCCCGCCTTGACAGACCTGAAAGGCAATCACATTATATGGAATGCCCTCGGAGCAGAAGATTTGGGAGTGACTTTGACGGATGCCAACGAGTTTTTTCCGCCCAGCACTACCGCCGCCGTAATTTGTTTTCATAAAGATGCGGGTTATAGCTGATAAATCTGCTGTTTTGTGGATTAAGGGCACTTCAGTAAAGAGAAAAATTTGCCGATAAAAAGGGGGTCAGATGTCCAAAAACGGGCCTTTGGCACGACCGGATAACTCCACACAACCCCTTTATTTTTATAGGCTTATGTGTCGG
>JAJRVC010000386.1 GCA_024277475.1 Deltaproteobacteria bacterium | reverse complement strand
TACCGATCAGCAATAGTGCTTTGGCGTAACGCCGTGCAATCGCCAAATTTTTCATCCTGCCTCCACCTTCCTCAGATATTCATTTACCAATCTGTCCTGATCTTCTCCCAGGATTTTATTTTTTATAATTGCCTCGGCCTTAACCAGTGATGTTTCAAAAATTTCTTCCTGTAGTTTTATTTTTGCCTGTTTGAATTCATGTTCAATATTTCGGCGAGCCTGGCTCTGGAGCTTTTCAACTGCTGATTCGGCTTCCTTTAAAATTCTCGCTTTGGCCTCTTTTCCCTGTTTGATATAATCATCAACAATCTCTTCTGACTCTTTTTCCAGCCAGGATAGTTTTTCGCTATATTCAGCCAGCTGTTTCTCAGCTTCGGTCTTCCGTGCTTCCAAGTCTTCCAGCTGGTCTTTAATGCCTTTAATACGGGCACCGAGTGCCTGGGATAGCGGTTTGCGCAAAACAAAAACAAGCGCTATCAGTAAGACTGAAAAGTTCATCACCCGAAACCAATCAGTTGAAGTCCACCCCTTCGCGCCGGAACCTTCGCTGGATGCAATCAAAGTTGTTGGAAGCAAAAAACTGAAAAAAAACAACAGGATCAGCAAAATTATCGTTGTATTTTTCTTAAATTGGTGCCGGCGGTCAAAACCGGAAATCTTCATTAAACAGCCCTCCCAAGAATTTTCTGACTGATTTGGTTGGCAAAATCATCAATTTCTGATTGTAAGCTTTCTCTGGCAACCTCAGCGTCTTTTTTTATTTTTTCCCGGATTTGTGTTAACTCCGACTGGGCTTTGCGATTAATATCAGCGACAATCGATTTTTCCTCATCAGCCGCCTGCTGCAATAAGGCATCTTTCTCCTTAAAACCCCTTGCCCGTGCTTCTTTTATACCCGCTGCAAAGGCGTCATTTTTTTCTCTGACATCATTGTGAGATGTTTCGATGGCAAGTTCAAGGCCGTCCATTTTTTCTTTTCGCCTGGTTAAAATTTTACGGATGGGTCTGTATAGAAGAACGTTCAGCACCCATATGGCAAAAAGAAAATTCACGATTTGAATGATAATCGACCCGTCGGGAATAACCGTCACCCCACCGCCGCCACCTGACTCTCCGGATGATCCCAGCACGATTTGGGGAAGAACAAGGCAAATCAGCGCAAGCAAAATAATAAAGATCGGAAAACCTTTTCGGTAAGGATCAGAAATCTTCATAAAAAACCTCCGTCTACCAGTTCACGGCAACTGCTTCATTTGTTTCACAAATCCCCCTGCGGTCATATATCCAACTGCGGCGGTCTATACCATCAGCCATGATTCGTTGTCAAAGGTTTTTTGAATATTTTTAAAATCATTTTTTTTCTTTTGATTCGGCAGCCACGGGTTGTCTTTTGGGAAAAAAGGATAATTTTTCCGCTGATTCCGCATTGGGCTTCATCACACAATTTCCGTTAAAAATACCGCCCGGCTCAATAGAAACTATCGGAGAATGGATATCGCCGCCGAGACGTCCGGGAGGATAAACCTCGATACGTTCCTTGGCATCAATGGATCCGTTGACCTCGCCCATCACAACAGCCACATTGACGGCTATTTCGGCGTTGACAATCCCGTTTTCACCGACAACGACTGTACCGCCGGTGCTGGATATATTTCCCTTCACCCGGCCATCAACCCGTATGGTGCCCTTAAACTCAATAGTACCGTCAATGCTGGCATCCGCACCAATAAAAGTTGATATTCGATCCGTATTTTTTTCTTTTTTCATTGTTATTGCCTACCCTCCACATAAAATCCGATTAACGCCTACCAGTTATTTAAGCATAAACCGCCGCATGCTGACATTCATCAATAAACCGATACCGATCGCAGTGGTTAAAACCGACGACCCCCCGTAACTGACAAACGGCAATGGCACACCAACTACCGGCATCAAACCCATGGTCATACCGATGTTTATAATTACCTGCCAGAAAAACATGCTCGTAACCCCCACGACTAAAATGGTTCCAAAGGGCTCCCGGCATCCCTGAGCGATGTTGAGTCCCCAGCAAATCAGCATCAGAAACAAAAGTACAACGATTACCGATCCGACAAAACCCCATTCCTCTGCCAGAACGGAAAATATAAAATCGGTATGCTCTTCCGGAAGGAAAGACAAGGCATTCTGGGTCCCTTTTAAAAATCCTTTGCCGGAAATCATGCCCGAACCGATGGCAATTTTAGACTGAATAATATGGTAGCCGGCTCCCAGGGGATCGCGGTCCGGATCGAGAAAAACGAGTATCCTCCGCTTCTGATAATCTTTTAAAAAAAACCAAACCATGGGAACGACTGCGGCAGAGGACATTAACAGATAAATAAACGAACGCCGCTCTATTTTGACAAAAACGGTAATAGAGCCTGCGATGAGTAAAAGTAACCCCGCCGTACCTAAATCGGGCTGTTTCAAAATCAAGATAAAGGGGATAAATGTCAGGATGGCGGGTCTGAAAAGCTCCCTCAGGGTAAACCCTCTGGTGTGGGCATCTTTTGAATAATACCGCGATAGCGCAATCATAATCGCAATTTTAGCCAGCTCTGAAGGCTGCACGGAAATAGGGCCAAGCACCAGCCAGCGTCTGGAACCACCGGCGGATTTTCCGAAAAGAAGAACCCATACCAGCAAAACGATACAGCCTATATAAATTACCTGACCCCAGCGATCCAGCAACTTGTAGTTGAAGGAAAAAGAAATCACCATTGCGATCAACGCGGTTGAAAACCAAATGAGTTGCTTATAAAAAATGGTCATTTGCGGTGCGGGGGTTTCAGCAGTAACCGCACTATACAGCACCAACAGGCCGGAGCATCCGATCAGAATTGTCAGACCCAGCAGGCCCCAATCAAAATATTGTAAAAGTCGTCGGTCAAACATGGTTATAGTATGTTCCAGTTGCTGGTTAATTATTGCTGGTTGCCGGCCGGTACGGCGTGCGGCCTAACCGCCATCGCCTTTTTCAGCAACCCGATCTCACTCTTTGGCCATTTGATTGACTGCTCGCCCGTCTCTCAGGAAAGCCTTGATCAATTCTGCTGCAATCGGGGCTGCCGCGCCGGAGCCGTGCTCTCCATGTTCAACCAGCACGGCGACTGCAATTTTAGGTGCCTTAGATGGCGCATAAGCGACGAACCAGGCATGGGGCCTCAGGTGCGCCGGCCGTTCTTTTTCGGATCTGGTGTCATCCTTTTTGCGGCTAATGACCTGGGAGGTTCCTGTTTTCCCGCTGATTTCAATATCCGCCAGCCGGATGCCCCTAGCAGTGCCTTTGTCTCCGTTTACGACTTCCCACAACCCTTTCCTCACCAATTCCAGGCTGTGTGCACTCAAAGGCACCTTGCCGATAATCTGAGGTTTGCTCTGGTAAACAGTACGACCATCAGCCGTGGTGATTGATTCTAAAATAATAGGCTTATATCTCGTCCCGCCGTTGGCAATCGCCGAGGTCAAATTCACCATTTGCAATGGGGTTGCAAGATTAAATCCCTGGCCGATGGCAACCGATAGGGTTTCGCCTCTCTGCCATGGAATTCCGGTACGTTTTTTTTTCCAGGCTGCTGTCGGTATCAATCCCCTGCTTTCTTTACCCAGGTTGATCCCGGTACGAGATCCCAGACCACTGGCTTTCGCATACCAGGCCAGCCGATCAACCCCTAGCAACTGGCCTACCTGATAGAAATAAACATCGCAGGACTGAGACAGCGCTTTGATAATGTTTACCTTTCCATGGCCACCTCTTTTCCAGCACCGGTATATGCGATTACCGAATCTGAGATACCCCGGACAAAAAAAATCAGTGGATTCATCGATGACGCCCTCCTCCAGACCAGCGAGCGCGGTAATTATTTTATACGTCGAACCGGGAGGATATTCACCTTGAATAGCCTTATTTTCCATGGGTCGAAATGGATTGGATATCAGCGAATCCCACTGCTCATGAGACATACCGCTTGCAAAATAGTTCTGATCAAATGAAGGGCTGCTGGCTAAAGCCAAAATGCGGCCCGATCCCGGATCCATGGCCACCACAGCCCCGGCAACACCCTCCAGAAGCGATTCGGCTTTTTTTTGTAAAACAAGATCAATGGTTAGATGAATATTTTGTCCGGGCTTGGCCGCTACCGTCTTTAGCACCCGCACCACCCGACCGTTGGCGTTGACCTCCACCTGACGTCCACCGCGTGCTCCCTGGAGATATTTTTCAAAGACTTTTTCTGCACCGAATTTACCGATGAAATCACCTCTGCGCCGTTCCGGAAATTTTCCGCTGGCAAGCTCCTTGGAATTAATTTCACTTAAATATCCAATCAGGTGCGCTGCATTTTTTACATTCAAATAATGTCTCAACAACTTAACTTTGACCGCTATGCCGGGAAGGTCGTATTTATGGGCCTCGATGGAGGCCAGAGCATTTCGACCGATATCCTGCTGTAGCAGGATGGGTTTGTATGCAGAAATACCTTTGCTCGAGGACAATTTTTGCAATAATTCCTGCGGAGGGACATCGAGATAATCGGCCAGTTTGTTAATGGTTTTCTCTACAGGACGAGCATCTTTCAAGGTGACAGTAACATTAAAAGAGGGGCGATTTTCCACCAGCACTTGATTATTGCGATCGTAGATCAGCCCCCTGGGGGGATCTATGCTCTGCAGTCTGATTCTGTTGTTGAGGGATAGGGTCAGGTATTCTTCCCCCATTACGATCTGGAGATAAAGAAGCCGCAGTAAAAGAACGGTAAAGGCCACCAGCACACATATCATGACACCGGTAACACGTTGTTTGTACCAATCGCTATCTGCCGTTTTTAAATATTTATCCACGGGGTTTCTACAGGATTGCCAATTGAAAATTTTCGATCAGATATTGGAGGCATTCTCAAACCATGACCTCATAACATACTTAAATTATTATGTTTAAAATTATAAACTGGTAATTATTTGGGAAAATGAGCATTTTAAATGAGGATTTCGGGTCTTTAATGCCTTCTTCGTCCTTAACCCTTAACTTTGCACCCCCTGGCCCAGACCTGAATTTACGTTGCTCAATTATTTAGATTCATATTTGGGAACCTGACACAAGCCGCAATATGATCTTAATACGTCGCACTCTCCGAGGCGTAGGATTAAAGCTTAAGCTACGAGCCGGAGGCCAGGGCGGGCCGAACCTGTGAACGGTTACAATCTTCAATCAGTCAGCTATCCCTGTTCTCTTGTACGGGCATAAATCGCTTTAAAACCGGCACCAAGCCGCTTTTGCGCATTCCTGAAAAACAATAAAAACAAAGCTCCGGTGAAGATAGCCCAAAGAACCTGGATAGTGACGATTTCTACAGCATTGCCGGCAAACTGCTGTCTGGATCCCAAAATGGTAAACACCCCTAATAAAATGAGGTTCTCAAACAACACACCACCGGCAACAATAAAGGCTATTATAAGCAGGCGGTTTCCAACCTGAATAAACATGGTGATCCCTTTCACACCGACATACAACCAGAAATAGGTGGTTAGATATAGCCCGAAAGGCCCCCCTGAAAGGTTGTCCATGATGAAACCTAAAAATAAGACAAAGGGTAAACTTTCACGGACAGGACGGGAAAGGCCGAGATAAGCAATAAACGGTATCAGAAGATCGTAAAACTTTCCCAGCAGAGGTAAATAGGGCATTACGGTGGTTTGCAGGATGACAAGAAAGAGGCAGGCACTGATATTAAAAAAATAGCTCATGGCCGACTCGCCCAATCATGCTTTTGGACTTCCAGGATCACAAGAACCTCTTCAAGTTTTTCAAAGTCGACAAAGGGTGTAATGATGATTTCGTGAAAGATGTCAGCGTCATGTTCAATGATCTGCGACACGTACCCGATACGCAGCCCCTTCGGATATACACCGTCTAGCCCGGATGACACAATGGTATCTCCGATACGGACGTCATTTTTACGCAGCACATAGTCCAACCGGCACTGATCGGTCGACTCGCCCTTGATAATCCCCCGGGCTCGGGTTCTTTGCACCAAAGAATCCACAGCACTGTTGCTATCAACAATCAGCATGACCTTGGAATAATGGTTCGATACTTCAATCACCTGTCCGGCAATTCCCTGGAGGATCACCACCGGAAGCCCCTTAGTCACTCCGTCGGCTTCCCCTTTATCGATAATAACGGTTTTAAACCAGGCCGACGGATCTTTGCCTATAACTTCAGCCGCTACAACCCGTTCGGAGACATTTCTTTGGAAATCGATCAAATCACGTAGACGGACGTTGGCTAGTTCGGTCTCATGCCATTGGTTTTTGTTTTCGACAGCCTGACTCAACTGGTACACCAGAACATCATTCTCTCTTGCGACGGTTACAAGATAAAAATATTGGCGCCAGATGTCTCTCGTGAAACGAAGCGAACGGGTGACCAGTTCCTGGAAAGGGGCAATAGCCGAGATTGCGATTCGCTCAATACCGAATGTCGTGGAGCGTCTGCTGGTAACTGACAGGCCTATTATATTAACGGCAACCAAGACGATGAAGCCGACGATAAGCACCATTTTTCTGGAAAACATAGATAAATACGATTAAAAGTGTTCGCAAATTCTACGACAGGCCGCAGCATTTAAGGATTCAAATTCAGGTGATGACGACTTCCCGTAACATCTCAAGATTATCCAGTGCCTTTCCCGAACCTAATGCCACAGTGGACAAAGGATCTTCTGTTACGGTGATCGGTAGGCTGGTTTCTTCACGGAGCAGACGATCAAGGCTTTTGAGAAGAGCCCCCCCACCGGTCAGAATGATTCCCCGATCGACAATATCGGCGGATAATTCCGGTGGCGTCTGTTCCAGAGCAATTTTTACCGTCTCAACAATGGCATCAATCTGCTCGGAAATGGCGATGCGGATCTCTTCCGAATCAATGGACAGAATCTTGGGGATACCCGAAGCCAGATCACGGCCTTTGACTTCTATTGTTTCTAAATTTTGCGGATCAGGGTATGCGTTTCCGATGGAAGTCTTGATCACTTCAGCTGTTCGTTCACCAATCAACAAGTTGTATTTGCGTTTGATGTATTGAATAATGGCGGAATCCATTTTATCGCCGGCAACCCGCACGGATCGGCTGTAAACAATACCTTTTAGCGAAATAACGGCCACCTCGGTGGTTCCACCGCCGATATCAACAACCATATTGCAGGTAGGTTCCGTAATGGGGAGACCGGCTCCGATAGCGGCGGCCATGGGTTCTTCGATTAGAAATACTTCCCGGGCCCCTGCGGACTCCGCCGACTCCCGCACCGCTCGTTTTTCAACCTGGGTGATGCCGGAGGGAACCGCTACGATAATCCTAGGCCGCACAAATGTCCGCCGATTATGAACCTTGTGAATGAAATGTCTGAGCATAGCTTCGGTAACTTCAAAATCGGCTATCACGCCATCACGCATGGGCCGAATCGCCGAAATGTTACCCGGCGTTTTACCCAGCATATTTTTTGCTTCCAGCCCGACGGCCAGGACTCGGTTTTTATAGCGATTTCCTGTGCTGACCGCTACGACAGACGGTTCACTTAGAACGATACCCTTGCCTTTTACATACACCAGCGTATTGGCCGTTCCCAGGTCAATGGCAAGATCATTTGAAAATATTCCTAAAATTCCATCTAAAAAGAGATTCATAATACCTCATCATCGCGCACTTGGTTGTGCCGGTTTGTGAATTGTCGATTCTCCAGCAATAAAGAATTTATTGGGTCTTGAGCTCTCCGCCTCATAAATTGTCGCTGGGATATGTGTACCTCTGTACGTTGCAAAAGCCGGAGAGTGAACAACATCGCAAAATCTACCTCATCCTTACTTTTACAAGTCTGGATATGAATTTCGGATCTTAAAGAGCAAAACCAATATAATAGAAATATATCAATAAATTACTATCAAAAGACAATCATACCATTACAAGAAAAAATAATCATTAAAAAAATGAGGTCGTTAAAAAAAAAGGGGTTGAACAAACCAATGTTGCTAAATGCCCATATGAATCTACATCATTAATCCTGGTTCAGAAGACACTGCATCACCGCATCATGCAATTTGGGCCTGAATGCTTTAATCGCCCTATTGTCACGGAACGGATGGACCCGGTTGGTCAGCATAATGACAATAATAAAACGATCAAGATCCATCCAAAAAGAGGTTCCTGTGAAACCAAGATGACCAACACTGTTTGCAGAAAAATAGCTGCCGGCACTCGATCTCTTCAAAGCCGGTGCATCAAATCCAAGGGCTTTATCGGTATTCGGTAACCGTCTGAAAAACAAACGAACCATTTCCGTTTGAAGCAAGTCATCCGAACAGGTCCCTTGATAAGCAGACAGCAGCTTGCTGACCAGCCTATGCACGGCGGCGGCAGTGCCGAAAAGGCCCGCATGTCCCTGAACACCTCCCACCACATAGGCATTCTCATCATGCACCTGACCGGCTAAAAGAATTTTTCGCCAGGGACACTGTTCCGTAGCGGCAAATACGCCCCGAGGCTTTTTTGCGTTCAAATCTACAAAAAATAGGTTATCAATTCCCAGGGGGCCATAGATCATCTCAGAGACAAAACGATCAAGCCGTTTCCCCGAGACATGCTCAACCATCCACTCCAAAATCATAAACCCGAGATCGCTGTATACCACCTTTTTGCCAATCGGATAAGTGAGCGGCTCCATCACCAGTAAATTTCGCAGCGCCTGCTTGCGTTGCTCCATCGGCAAATGCTCGATCTGTTTATAGTAGGGTCTGTAATCCGCCAATCCGGAGTTGTGCTGAAGCAAATGCTCAACTTTTATTATCGACTTTTGGTCTTCTTTAAAAGCCGGGAGTATATCACCGAGTTTCTGCTCCGTCCCGATGTTGCCCTGTTGAATTAAAATCATCACAGCCAGTGCGGTGGCCAGGGGCTTGGTCAAAGACGCCAGATCAAAGATCGTCTCCGTTGTCATCGAGCGTCGGGAAAACAGATCGGCGAGCCCATAGGCGTTATGACAGACAATGGAACTCTGCCTGGAGACGAGCAGCACCGCGCCTGGAAACACACCTTCGGATACGGCCTGTCGCATGAGGCAGTCGACCTGGTTCATATTGGGTTGTTCTTTGTCCGTTGGATGTTGTCCGTTGTTTTGTTTGCCCATGCCTGGGTCGTCATATTCGTTAGATGGGTGTTTTGTTGGGTGGTTATATTTGTCCCGGTTAAACAAAAACAAATAGGCTTCACGGGATAAATTTGGATGGTTTTGATCGTTGAGCACGTTAGATTCATTTTCTTTGAGCTTTCAACCTTCAGCTTCTCTTCGTTTCATTCCGTATTCCGAAATCAAATCTTTTAATCATCCGTCCTCTGCCCTCTGTCATCCGGTGGTCGCCGCCCGGTGATAAATCAACGAATGTTTATCCGTATCAAGGGTCGCTTCTATGCCTAAAGGAATCGTAAGATTGTGACTTCCATGGCCCGCGTCAAGCCCGGCAAGGATCGGAACAGGGTATTTCTCAAATAAGTCTACTATGATTTTAATAACGTCCTCGATGGGTCCGCATTCTTCAAAGGCCCCCAGAATAATTCCTGAAAGTCCTTTAAAACAACCGGCAAGCTCCATATGAGCAAGCATCCGGTCGATTCGGTAGGGGGCTTCCCCCCGGTCCTCCAGAAATAAAATTTTATTTTCAAAGTCGGGAGCAAAAGGGGTTCCCGTCAAATGGCACAACATTGTTAGATTTCCACCGCAGATCTCTCCCGTCGCCACCCCGGGTTTGACTGTTTTCCCATCGGAAAGTTTGATCTCAAGGTTGCTGCCGGAGGTAACATTGCTAAAAAGGGAAAGCTTTGTTTATTCGGATGCATCGGCGAGGCTGGTGACCACAGGTCCGTGAAAAGTTACCAAATTGCAGCGAGTGAACAAAACGGACAAAAGGATGGTGATATCGCTGAATCCGATAAAAATTTTCGGGTTGTTTTTGATGACGTCATAGTCCAACATGGACAAAATTCTCATTGAGCCATATCCGCCCCGGGCGCAAATGATAGCATCAATGGATTTATCCGCAAACAACTGATTTACAAATTGGACCCGATGTTTATCAGAACCGGCAAGATAACGATTTTTTTCCAATAATCCGGGGGGAATAAAAATTTTAAACCCCATATCTTCAATAATACGCGTCCCGCGGGAAAACGTTTGGCGATCAAACGGTCCGGCCGGAGCTACAATTCCAATGGTGTCACCCTCTTTGATCCGGGCAGGGATTCTTTTTTTTTTGTTTTGCATTATATCTTAAAACCCCTGATCCTTTCTTGACAGGATCAAATCAACATGTTAGGAGATGGTTTTCGTGTCGGGGCGTAGCGCAGTCTGGTAGCGCACTTGAATGGGGTTCAAGGGGTCGGAAGTTCAAATCTTCTCGCCCCGACCAAATTTAATGATTTAAGCGGATCATCGTTATCGATAATCCGTTTTTTTTTGGGCTTTAAGCAAAACATGAACCGTAAATGAAACTAAATTTAAAAGCACCCGCCCCCGGACAAACATAGCCGGTCTCCGCGTAGCGGAGATCCCGCTTGCGGGGCCGTAGCGTAGCTCCCGCTTTATCGGAGAATTGAAAATATAAATTACCTTATCAAAAACCAACGGTTAAATCAATGATCGGAAACTATTTCATTTTGATATGGATAAAACTCGCATTACAGAATATTCTGACGATCCGGATATTCAGCACCGTGTGTTATCCGCAACTGCTCGCAAACCGGCCGGCGTCTTCCACCGGGCTGCTTTCCATATAACGCAAAATTGTTCCCTGGCTGTACACATGTTTAAACGCCACCACCACACTCGGATCGAACTGCGTACCGGCTCCTTCGTGGATAACCTTAAGGATAAGTTCTTCTTCCATCCGTTTACGGTAGGCACGATCAGATGCCATGGCATCGTAAACATCGGCCACCGAAAGAATCCGGGCCAGAAAGGGAATTTGTTCATCCTTTAAACCATCCGGGTATCCGGTACCGTCGAAACGCTCATGATGGCAGCGGATAATTTGCCGCTCTTTTTCCCACATACCCAATTGTTCCAATATATTGGCACCGATGGCCGGATGTTCCTTAATTTTCTCAAATTCCTCAGAGCTTAGCCGGCCGGGTTTGAGCAGGATATCGTCTCGGATTCCAATTTTTCCGATATCGTGAAGGTGGCCGGCAAAATTCAAAATATCCAAATCTTCCCCGGTGCATCCCAGCTGCTCGCCTAATATCAGCGATATTCCCGTTACACGGCTGGAATGCTGACGGGTATAAAGATCCCTCGCCTCTACCGCATTAACAAATGCATACAGTGTTGCAAACAAATTTTCGTATATATTTTCATACAAAGCCAGGTTCTCAATGGAATGTGCTGCACTCTGAGCCATAAAAGAGAGATAATATAGGTCCTTTTCGCTAAATCGGACCGCACCCCGGCCAATGATGGCAGTCAAAACACCAAATACTTTCTCACGGATTTTCAAGGGCACGATCATTATAGACAGCAGTTCCCTGGGGAGTCCGCGGACACCATTATTTTCCGAAATCAGGAGCGGTATCTCATCGGATGCGACCTCCATAATCACCTGGCTAAGAAATGGTGAGTTGTCGGATGGTTGCTCACCGACGGTATTTGCAGTCAATAACAAGCCTGATTCCGGCCCGTTTTCTTCTTTTTTATCCCCTCCGTTTCCAGCTGAAGCAACCTCAAAGGGTCGGCCGGCCGATTCGTTGATCACATGGAACATGCAGCGATCAGCATGGGTGATCTCAATCGCCATATCCACAGCGCGTTTAAAGACATCTGTGGTGGAAACAGTGGTGGTAAAACTGCCCATTATTTTGTTTAGAATGTTCAGTTCATCCACTTTATAAAGCAATTCATGGTTAAGCTTTTCGAGGCGTTCCTTGCTTTTGACTTCCTCTTTTAGAAGAACGTTTTCTACGAAAAGCCTGCGCTGCTGCATAACACGCCGCAGGCACAGCTCCATTTGCCTGAGATTGACCGGTTTGATTAAAAAATCGACAACGCCGTTTTTTAAGGTCTGAATGGTATTTTCCAGGGACGGAAACCCGGTCATGACAATAACCGGCATGGTCGAATCACGCTTTCTGATATTTTCAGCCAGCTCAAGCCCGTTCATTCCAGGCATGTTGATGTCGGTAAAACAGCAATCCACACTTTCATTCTCAAAGATTGCCAAGGCTTCGACACCGTTACAGGCGGTGAGGGTATGATACCCTTGTCGCTCAAAATATTGACTGGCAACATCCAAAATGCTCTCTTCATCATCCACAAAGAGAATTGTTTCTTTTTTTTGATCATTCATGCGCTTTATCCTGGAAATATCGATTTAACTCCAGCTTTGAGCATACCTGCAAAATTTTATATCGACGGATTGAGCGAAAACTTTAGCGGGACAACTTAAAAACCGTAAGGCGAGGCTGTTGTGCCTCGCTTTTTTTTTGGTCACACAGTCTCATTTGCAACCCCTAAGAGATTCAGCATCC
>JAJRVC010000385.1 GCA_024277475.1 Deltaproteobacteria bacterium | reverse complement strand
GTTTTTTGTGCCTTTTTGCGGCCACATCAATATTCAATCGACAATATTCAATCGTAGGGGCACCTGCTTATGCGAACCACATTAACCTGGATTTTACTGGTTCTTCTTGCCGCCGGTGGCATCGGCGGATCCTACGCTTTAAGTGAGGCCTTCCGCACCGATGCCAGGCAAGCATGGGAAGCGGAGGCCTCACAGGCCGCCAGGTGGCTTTCGGCAACCGTTCTGGGGTGGCTGGAGGAAAGCTATACCCCTTTGTCCGGCCTGGCGATCCTGTTTGAGAATTCCAGCGAAGTTACCGAGGGTGAATTTTTAAGTGCAACAGATGCTCTAGAAGCGCATGCAACCGCAATTTTTCTCGATGCCAAGGCCACAGCACGCCTCCGGGAGGGGGGAAAAGAATGGCTCGTCGAGTATTCCAATGAACCCCAAGGACTATTGTCGCCGGACACTCCGTTGAGCAAGTATCCGCTGATTCTCGAAACCGTCAAGGTCGCTGTCGACCATCCGGACCAGGTTGTGCTGGGCCCGCCGTTTTTTTCCGAAGACGAAACACGTTATTCGCCCGTAGCTCTCGCCGCCCATGATGCTCACAGTCCGCTGGTGGTTATCGGTCTGGTCAATTACGATGCCATCGTCAAGGGATTGTACGACATTCACCAGCTGGATGGATTGCAACTCCAGATTCAAGGTCGCTTCCAGGAGGTAGGCGGCCTCGGGAAGCAGCGTGAGGTTACCGGAAAATCCATCCCGGACGCGCTGTACTCAGTGACGACTCGTACGCTCAGCGCTGGTGCGGATCTGTCTATCACCTGGCATGTGACCAAACAATTCAGCAACGGACCCCAGGAAGGATTGGCCAATTTCACTTTCATGGGAGGGGTTGGTGCCACCCTATTCATCGCTGTATTCATCGGGATGTTGTTGCAACGGAATCGGACGATTACGAAAAAGGTCCAGGAAGCAACCGATGAATTGGCCGAAAGCCGCCAGCGCCTTGCTCTGACCCTTGCTTCCTCCGGGATCGGTACTTGGGTCCGGAACTTCACCAGTGACACCATCTTCTGGGACGAAGCCCAACACCGGATTATGGGCACTGATCCTGCCGAAGGAGAACGTAATTGGGCAAGTTTCATCAAAATCATTCACCCGGAGGATGCCCAAAAGATAGAATTCGAAACAAATAAAGCCCTGGCGGGAGAAAAAGATTATGTCAGCGAGTATCGATTCCTGAGACCGAATGGAGAAATTCGCACTCTCGAGGCGCGCGGGCATGTTATCAGGGATGCGGATGGTCGGCCGCTGCGAATGATCGGCACAAGCATGGATATCACCGAACGTAAGCAAGCCGAGGAAGAGCTGAAGAAACTTTCCCAGGCCGTCGAACAGAGTCCGGCTTCGGTGGTAATTACCGATCTCAAAGGGACCATCGAGTATGTTAACTCCAAGTTTTGTGAGGTCACCGGGTATGCCGTTGACGAGGCTATCGGACAAAATCCCCGTATCCTTAAATCCGGTCATACGCCGCCGGAAGTCTACCGGGAGCTATGGCGGACTGTCAAAGCCGGCTACGAATGGCGGGGTGAGTTTCAGAATAAAAAGAAAACCGGCGAGCTTTACTGGGAGTTCGCGACCATCTCAGCGCTTAAATCCGCCGACGGTTCAATCACCCATTATCTTGCGGTCAAGGAAGATATCACCGAGCGCAAGCAGATGGAGGAAAGTATACGGGAAAAGGAGGCGCGCTTTCGCGGCTATTTTGAACACAGCCAGGTCGGGATGGCGGTCACTTCACCCACCAAAGGATGGGTTGAAGCCAATGATCAGTTGCAGCGAATGCTTGGTTATACGCTTGATGAGCTGCGTCAAATGACCTGGGTCGAGTTTACCCATCCCGATGACCTCGAAGCGGATGTAAAACAGTTCGAACAGATGCTGTCCGGTGAAATTGACAGCTATACCCTTGACAAGCGTTTTATTCGCAAGGATGGCGAGATTGTTTATACAAATTTATCCATTGCCTGCATACGCGATGAAACAGGTGATGTCCTTATTGTCCTGGCTTCATTTCAGGACATTACCGAGCGGAAAAAAATGGAGAACGATCTGTATGAACGAATCAAGGAACTGGATGAGGCTCAATCGGCCATGCTCAATATGATGGAGGATCTGGACGAGGAAAAGTCCAGGGCCCAGGATGCCACCCGGGCCAAAAGCGACTTTCTGGCCAACATGAGTCATGAGATCCGCACCCCCATGAACGCGGTCATCGGCATGGCCCACTTGGCGCTGAAAACCGATCTGACGGCCAAACAGCAGGATTATTTGAACAAAATTCAATCATCCGCCAATTCGCTGCTGGGGATCATTAACGATATTCTGGATTTTTCCAAAATCGAAGCCGGCAAGATGGATATGGAAGCTGTGGAGTTCGATCTGTCGGAAACTCTGGATAACGTCGCCAATGTGATCAGTGTCAAGGCCCAGGAAAAAGAAAATCTGGAAGTTTTGTTCTACCTCGATTCTCAGGTGCCCAACTTTCTGGTGGGAGATTCGTTAAGGCTCAATCAAATCCTGGTCAACCTGGGAAATAACGCGATAAAATTCACTGAGCAAGGCGAGATTGTGCTGACGACCCAGGTAATAGAAAGTTCGCATGATAAGGTCACTCTCCAGTTTTCAATGCGCGATACCGGCATCGGCATGAACGCGGAACAAAGGGCCAAGCTGTTCCAGGCTTTCTCCCAGGCCGACACCTCGACCACGAGAAAGTACGGCGGCACCGGATTGGGGTTGACCATCAGCAAACGGCTGGTGAATATGATGGGCGGAGAAATTTGGGTGGAAAGTGAGCCCGGGCGGGGCACCACATTCAGTTTTACGGCTAACTTTGGCATAGGAAAGGGAACGGTTAAAAAACGGTTTGAGCCGGCGCCGGATCTCAGAGGGTTAAAGGTATTGGTGGTGGATGACAATGCCACTTCCAGACAAATTTTGCATGATATCCTGGAATCGTTTTCCTTTGAAGTTTATCTATCGGCTTCCGGAGAAGAGGCCCTGGAAGAGATCGCAAGGGCCGACAAGGATAAACCGTTTGAGCTGGTGATCATGGACTGGAAGATGCCGGG